>JAAYHA010000170.1 GCA_012727545.1 Synergistaceae bacterium
CATGCAGACCCGTTCCTGACCACATTCGCCTTTCAGGAAGCGGCAAAGCGCCACGGAGCAAAATTCTACAAATTTACTGAAGTTAAGGGCCTTAAAGTCGAATCCGGAAATATCAAAGCAGTAGAGACGAGCCGCGGCACCATCGAATGCGGACAGGTCATCAACTGTGCAGGCTCATGGGCACAGGACATCGCCAAGATGGCGGGCATCAAGCTCCCCAACTGGGCAGAGCGTCACGAGATCCTCATCACAGAGCCCGTAGATCCCGGCGTGTGCCCTCCGATGCTGATGAGCTTCAGCGGCAACTATTACATCCAGCAGCGTCCCCACGGATCGATCATTGCAGGCGAAAGCCCCGCACATGAACCCCTGCTCGGATACACCTCAACGGCTCACTCAGTTGCAAGCATCGCAAAGACTCTGATCAAGTTGCTTCCCAGAGCGAAGGACATCCGTGTAGTACGCCAGTGGGCGGGATATTACGACATGACCCCCGACGCGGCTCCTATCCTTGGAGAGACCGACGTCAAAGGTTTCTGGCATGCGACAGGCTTCTCGGGACACGGTTTCATGCTTGGCCCTGTGGCCGGCCAGATAATGACAGCTCTTCTCAACGGCGACAAACCGCCGATCGACCCAACGATAATGGATTACCGCAGATTCGAACGCGGAGAACGCATAGTAGAACCGAACGTAGTCTAAGAAGGATCAAAAAAAGTCTTATCAGGGCGGGTCGTTTGACCCGTCCTTTTTATTTATTCTGTCCTCAAATTATATATAAATCAGCCTTGTCAATGTTCTATAATTAAAGCTGAGGTGAGCGATCATGGAATTTACCAATATAAAAGGGAACACATGGGTTACCTGCGGCCCCGTCAACATCGGAGCATACGTGATCAACGGAGAGGCCGTGCTGATTGACAGCGGGAACGACTCTTCTTCGGGCAGGAAGATCCTCAGGCTTGCAGAAGAAAAAAACTGGAAGATAAAACTTATAATAAACACTCATTTTCACGCTGACCATGTCGGTGGCAACGCATTTATACAAAAGAGGACAGAATGCGGGATCGCAGCTTCTGCCAAGGAGGCTCCCTTCATTGATATGCCGGAGATGGAACCGGAGATCCTGTGGTCAGGCAGAGCTCCAAAAGCAATATCCAATAAATTCCTCCAGGCAGAACCCTCAAATGTGACTCTTCTCCTGAGACCCTATACCGTGATCGAGAGGTGGGGGCTTGAGATAGTACCTCTTCCGGGACATGCACACGGACAGATCGGCGTTTTGACCCCTGACGGTGTTTTCTTTACTGCAGATTCGGTCATATCCGAGCGAATACTGAACAAATATGGAATACCATTCACTGCGGATCACTGCAGAGCCATGGAGACATTTGACATGCTCGATAGCTTCAAAGCGGACTATTTTATCCCTTCCCACGGAGACATATGTCAAGACATCGTTCCTGTCACAGAAGCCAACAGAAGATGCCTGAACGCTCTGAAGGATGAGATACTTGAAATATGTTCAGAACCTTCCACGAGAGATGGGATAGTCGGAAAGCTCGCTCAAAGGCATGGACTTGACATGAATCTGTCGCAGTATGTCCTTATACAGAGCACTGCTGCAGCACTGCTCTCACCTCTTATCGATTCAGGTGAGATCCTATGCTCCTTTGACGAGGGTACACTCTCATTAAAAAGCAGGTCGTAAACTCGCCTGATCGGACTTTTTTCCTTTGGCTTTTTTTCAATATAGGGTTAGAATAGTTCCCGTGTGTATCTGTTAGGAGGCATTTCGTGGACAGGAACCGGCTTTATATGCTGCTCGGCGATCTGGGCATACTATTCGTCGCCTTAATTTGGGGGACAACAAATGTTGTAATAAGGGACGCACTTGACGGGATAACCCCTCTTTGGTTCTGCGGGCTCCGTTTCGCGATTGCCTGGGCAACGGTCATGGTCTTTTTCGGGAAAAGGGCATTTCTACTTCCCAAAGATACGCGCCTTAAAAGTACTCTGGTAGGGATGGTCTTCATATGCGCCTACCTGTGCGGAGCAATTGGCCTTCTTTACACAACGGCAGGCAACCAGTCCTTTATTATTTCGATGTCAGTGGTGCTTGTCCCGCTATCCGTCTGGATCATCACTAAAAAATTCCCCGGCTGGCACGTAGTGCTGTCTGTACTTTTATGTACGGCCGGTATGGTAGGTCTCATGCTTGACGTAGATCTTTCGGTCAATCTCGGAGATCTCCTCAGCTTTGCTTCATGCGTTTTTGTCACTATATACATACTGCTTGTTCAGAAGTACGTTAGGGGAGTCGACCCATATGCGCTGACCTGCTGGCAGGCTTTCGGAGGAATGCTTCTCGCTGTGGCTGCCGCAGCGATATTTGAGCCCTTTCCCGCAAATATACCTCCTAAGGCATGGTTAG
>JAAYHA010000171.1 GCA_012727545.1 Synergistaceae bacterium
ATACAGGCTCTGAGCATCGTAAGCAAGAAGGGGCGGACAGTCGCACTATCCCTGGACATAGATGCCGTCAGGAGCACCGAAGCGCCGGGAGCATCTGCGAGCAACCCGAGCGGACTCAAGGCGCCCGAACTGGACAAGATAGCATACCTTGCGGGGAGGAGCCCCCAGATACGTTACCTCGACATAATGGAGGTCTCTCCGCCGTTGGACCAGGACCACCGAACCGCATCCCTTGCAGCCTCATCTATCTTCTGGTTCCTCAGGGGCCTGTCCGAGAGATAATAAACTTAAACCATTATAACTTTCCCCCGGATTTACCTGCACTCTTTGGAGAGGATCATGTCATGACCCTCTCTTTTTATTTCCGGCTCCTCATGTGACGAGGTCACAGACCACAGAAATTATCAGTGTTATAAAAAAAGAAGAACAGCAAATATAGGATGTGATCATATGGCGGCAGAAGTCATAAAAAGGAAAAAAGCAAAAGTTTTGCGTGAAGATTGTGTCGCATGCGGAGCCTGTGTGAAGGTGTGCCCCGTTGACGCAATAACCGTATACAAAGGGATCTTTGCGGAAGTCGATCCCATTATGTGCATAGGATGCACAAAATGTGCCGCGATATGCCCTGCTTCCGCTATAACTATGGAGGCCCCTGAATGAGCATGAAAAAAAGCTGGAAGGACAAAATGTGGATCATAACGATAGTTTATTTCTCTATCGGACTTTTCAATATTATGTTCGCATGGTTTGGTATGATTTGTTTTCTTGCGCCTATGCTGATGTCTATATTCGGCAAAGACAAGGCTTTTTGCAACAGTTACTGCGGAAGGGGACAGCTTTTCACTCTTCTGGGGCATGACCGCAGACTCTCTCTTAACAAGGAACTGCCTTCATTCCTGAAAAGCAAATGGTTCAGATATGGGTTTCTGTTATTTTTCATGGTCATGTTCGTAAACATGCTTTTTACAACATGGGCCGTTTTTTCAGGAAGCGGAAACCTGAATGAATCATTGAAGCTGTTATGGACTTTCGATCTGCCATGGAGATGGGCAAACAGAGCCGGTGAAAGCTTTCCTCTGTGGACTGTCCAGTTCGCCTACGGCTTTTACAGTCTTATGCTCACCTCGCTTATAATCGGACTTCTGAGCATGCTCATATTCAAGCCAAGGTCATGGTGTGTCTACTGTCCGATCGGTACCGCAACTCAGATGATATGCAAGATAAGAGAGGGAGAGAGGCTTTAACTATTATTTGCTCATGCTTTGCAAGAGTTTCTTGTCAACGATCTTTATCCCTCCTCTGGAGAGTTCGACCGCGCCGAGCACATAGAATGATTTTAGCGTCCTTGAGACCACCTCACGGGCGCTTCCTATATATCTGGCGATCTGTTCGTGCGTGACAGGAACGACATTGGTGTTATTCCTCTCGATCTCCTCAAGAAGGAAGTTTGCAAGCCTCTTGTCCACACTCAGGAAGAATATCCTCTGTATAGCTTCCATGACATCGGAGAAACGTTCGGCCGCCACTTTGTATGAGAAATTTTCAACCCATACATTTCTTGCCGCCAGATCAGAGAAAAAATTTGCATTGGCTACAAGTATCCTGCACTCTGTCTCAGCCTCGATCAACACTTCGAAACGTATCAGCTTGAGTACGCATGACGCTGAGAGGATACAGATTTCTCCCGGGTTCAGACGAAAAAGTGTCAGGTCCTTGCCATCCTCGGAAAGCATGTAGACTCTGAGCGTCCCCGATCTGATGAGGAAGACTCCTGCACAGGAATCATCACTTCCGCTGAGGCAGGTCCCCTTTTCGTATTTAATGTCAGAGATATTGTCCATGAGAGCCGCCTTTTCGAGGTCACTTATCTTATCCCAGAAAGAAAAGCTCTTTTCCAGAAGCGATATCAGCTGCCCATTTTGGATCAAATCACGCACCTCCGGTCCAAGTTTAAGGTTCATTATATTGATACAGGGAGGGATCTTCGGTCATATTCCGAGCAGCCGCCCGGCGTTTCCTCCAAGTATCATCTCTTTTTCCTCTTCCGATATATCGAGCGATCTTATCAGTGATATTTCCTGGGAAGGCATGTGCCAGGGATAATCGCTTCCAAAGAGGATCTTTTCGGCTCCGTGCTTTCTTATGATCTTTTTGAGAATCCCCTTATCGAGCCAGGGCTCCGCGCAGTAAGCCGTGTCCATGTAGATGTCCGCCTGTCCTGCCACTTCTTCAAGGACATCTTCTGCCATCTTCAATCCCCCCATATGGGCTGCGACTATCCTGAGCCCGGGGAAATTCCTGGCTATTTTCAGCATCGACTTGGGAGAAGCGTTCAGTTCGTCAGGGAACGAGTAATCAAAACCGACGTGGAATACAACGATCAGGTTAAGCGCCCGTGCCAGGTCATATATGGGGAAATACTG
>JAAYHA010000172.1 GCA_012727545.1 Synergistaceae bacterium
GAGCGAAAGGAATTGTTCCATGGGCTGGAAAACAAGGCACTGACAAAAACCGGTGACACAGTGATCCTCTCAACTAATGGGCTTCCAGTTTTAAAAGAAGACGGGAGCCTTAAGGGGTATCGCGGCAGCGACAGGGATATCACAGCCAGGAAACGAACCGAGGAAGCTCTCCGAAAGAGCGAGGAGAGATTCAGGGTCGTGCAGGAAGTGTCTCCCGACGGATTTACCATCCTTCATCCCGTGCGCGGCGAGACAGGTGAGATCATTGACTTCACATGGGTTTATGAAAATCAGGCCATCGCAAATATCAATCAAACAGATCCTCAAAAAGTAATCGACAAAAGGGTGCTGGACCTGTTTCCGAATCATAGAGGAACGAACATTTTTGAGGCATATGAGCATGTAGCAAACACAGGGGAAACTCAGATATTAAAAGAGATCAATGCCGGAGAGGTAATTTCCAAACCGGCATGGCTGCGCCTCGTGGTCGTATCAATGGGTGAAGATATTGCCATCCTTACCCAGGACATCACGGAACGTAAGGCGGCAGAAAAAACTTCCGAAGAAAATGTCTTCAGATTTCAGTCCCTGTTTAATGAAATGTCTGCCGGCGCAGCAATTTACCAAGTTATCAATGACGGACAATATGGAAAAGATTATATTATCCAGGATTTCAACAGGGCTGCCCTTAAGGCAGAGGGAAAAGAAAAAACAGAGGTATTGGGAAAAAGCCTGTATGATCTTAGGCCAAATATTGACGAATATGGATTGATCCCGGTTTTTCAAAAAGTATGGAAAACCGGGGAACCTGCCTATTACCCAACCAAAATTTATGTTGATGAAAAATTCTCCAATTGGTATGAGAATCGTGTTTATAAGCTGCCATCAGGAGAAATTGTAGCTATCTTCGAAGATGTGACTGAGAAGAGCCTTGCAGAAGAGGCTGTCAGGAAGCAGAACGATCTTTTTTCTTCTCTGCTGAAAATTCTTCCTGTCGGAGTTTTCATGGTCGATTTTGTAGAAGGAAAACCCTTATTGGTAAATGAAACGGGAAAAGCCTTATTGGGCAGTGGGATCCTTCCTGATGCGAATGAGCATAATCTTTCTGAAGTTTACAAGGCATATAAGGGAGATACCCAAAAACGATATTCCACAGATGAAATGCCGATCACGTTGGGAATGAAAGGCATCAAATCTCACATAGACGACATGATAGTTGAGCGTCCTGATGGTTCAAGAATACTTTTGGAGGTATTCGGCACCCCTGTCAATGACGCCCAAGGCAAACCCTGGGCCAGCCTTGTTGCTTTCATGGATATAACAGACCGCAAGAAGGCAGAAAACGAACTGCTCTATTTAAGCTATCATGATCACCTTACGGGATTACACAACAGAAGATATTTTGAACAGGAAATAAAAAAAATGGACACGCCCGAAAACCTTCCATTGTCGATCATTATGTTCGATGTAAACGGATTGAAACTGGTCAACGATTCTTTTGGACACGATTCGGGAGATATTCTGCTTAAAAAAACGGCGGAAGCGATCAAAAAGGCATGTCGCGAAGAAGACATTGCTGCCAGGATCGGCGGTGACGAGTTTGTTGTCCTGTTGCCAAAGACTGCAGCTTCTGAAGCATTGCAAGTCTCAAATCACATTAAAGAACTGGCGTCTAATGAAAAGGTGGCAAATTTGGAGCTGTCCATTTCCTATGGGTATGACACCAAGAAAACGGACAAACAGTCAATTATCGAGATCATTGCAAACGCTGAAAACCATATGTACAGGCACAAGCTGTATGAGCGTTCAAGTATCAGAAGCAAAATCACAGACCTTATCATGAACACATTATTTGAAAAAAGCGACC
>JAAYHA010000173.1 GCA_012727545.1 Synergistaceae bacterium
ATACCCTCCCTGATCTGTACCAGCATTGTCTGAAAAAGGCTGAAAGACTCGAACTGATACTCAAGAAGCGGGTCTTTTTGGCCTATTGCCCTGAGCCCTATTCCTCTTCTGAGTTCATCCATCGCCAAAAGGTGCTCTTTCCAGTTCGTATCAAGGACCTCAAGGAAAATATAACGGAATATCTGTTCTGAGACTTCCGGGCCAAGGTCTTCTGTTTTCTGTCTGAAACGTGATCTGATCTCTTCCAGGATTATCGGCTTTGCCTGTTCAAGGTCTTCTTTCGTATCGACATTTTCTATGTGCTTCGAGATCCCGGGCCAGAAGAGTGCGTTAAGTTTCACGCTTACCGACTGTATGTCGGGCTCGGCATTATCATTGTCTCCAAAGACTTTATCTAAAAGGGACTGCGCCGTATCTTCCAGGACAGCAAGCATTCTGGAAGATATATCCTTATCATTCAGTATTTCGCTTCTTTCCTTATAAAGGGCCTCACGCTGCTGGTTCATCACGTTGTCGTATGCAAGGAGCTGCTTTCTGATGTCAAAGTGCATCTCTTCGACTTTTTTCTGGGCGTTCTCAATGGCCTTAGAAAGAAGTGAGTGTTCGATACACTCTCCCTCTTCCATGCCAAGCTTTTCCATAATTCCCTGGACCCTGTCTCCTCCAAACAGTCGGATCAGGTCATCTTCAAGCGCTATATAAAAACGGCTCTCTCCCGGGTCGCCCTGTCTTCCGGAACGGCCTCTGAGCTGGTTGTCTATTCGTCTAGATTCATGCCGTTCGGTACCTATTATTCGCAGGCCTCCGGCTTTGATCACAGCTTCATGTTCTTCTGAGCAAAGTTTTTTGAATTCTTCCAGAACATCTTTGTACTCTACGTCGTTATCCTTTATATCCATACCCTTTTTCTGCATTTCCTCACGAGCCATGAACTCAGCGTTGCCGCCGAGAACGATGTCTGTTCCACGGCCTGCCATGTTTGTGGCAACAGTTACTGCTTTTAGGCGGCCGGCCTGGGCAACGATCGATGCTTCTTTGTCATGGACTTTGGCGTTGAGGACGCTATGGGGGATCTTCCTTGCGCGAAGCAGTCTGCTGACCTTCTCGGAATTTTCGATAGAGGTCGTACCTACCAGGACAGGCTGGCCCTTCTCATATGCTTCAGACACCTCGTCGGCAGCAGCGTTGTATTTCTCAGGCACTGTTCTGTATATTGCATCGTGATGATCATGTCTTACCATCGGCATATGTGTCGGCACAAGTATGACTTCGAGGCCGTATATCTCCTTGAACTCTTCAGCTTCTGTGAGTGCGGTACCTGTCATTCCGGCAAGTTTTTCGTACATCCTGAAGTAGTTCTGAAGCGTGATAGTTGCAAGCGTCTGATTCTCCCTGCCTACCTTTACACGTTCTTTGGCTTCAATCGCCTGGTGAAGACCGTCAGAGTACCTTCGCCCAAACATAAGTCTCCCGGTGAATTCGTCAACAATGACAATTTCTCCGTCTTTCACGACGTAATGAACGTCCCTTTGGAAAAGATGGTGGGCTTTGAGCGACTGAACTATCTTGTGTGAGAGCGAAGAGTTGGCAAAATCAGTAAAAAGGTTGGGCAGCTTCATTAATCTTTCAGCTTTTGCTATCCCTGTTTCAGTCAGAGCCAGATTACGTTCTTTTTCTTCCACTTCAAAGTCTGTGCCCTTTACAAGCTCTCTGGCCACGCTGTCGGCTATCCTGTATGGTTCTGTATCATCTTCTGAAGGTCCTGAAATTATCAGCGGTGTTCTTGCCTCGTCTATTAGTATTGAGTCAACTTCGTCCACGATGCAATAAAAATGTCCTTTTTGTACCTGCTGATCCTTTTGTATCGCCATGTTGTCCCTAAGATAATCAAATCCGAACTCACTGTTGGTGCCATAGGTGATATCCTTGCGATAGGCTGCAAAACGGTCTTCCTGATCCATAAAGGGCGAAATGACTCCCACAGAGAGTCCCATACCCCTGTAAACAGGGCCCATCCATTCGGCGTCGCGTGCCGCAAGATAGTCGTTTACGGTTATAACGTGGACTCCGCGCCCCGCTATAGCATTCAAGGCTACTGCGAGAGTCGCAACAAGGGTTTTTCCCTCTCCCGTCTTCATTTCGGCTATTTTGCCCTCGTGAAGTGCCATTCCTCCCATGAGCTGCTCTTTAAAATGTCGAAGTCCGAGCGTTCGTACCGAGACTTCCCTTACTCGTGCAAAAACCTCAGGAAGCATATCGTCAAGCGTTTCTCCATTTTCAAGACGTGCTTTAAAAAATGATGCAGACTGGGCAAGTTCTTCATCACTAAGATCTTTTACCTGCGGTTCGAAGGAATCTATTATTAAAGCTTTTTCCTCATAACGCGCGATCGCTCTGTCATTAGGATCTAATCCCAGTGCCTTTATGACACCGCTAAACAGTCCCATTGAAACTCCACCTCTCAAAAGCGTAAAACAGTTCATTTGTGATGATATCTCTTCTCATCGGCTGATTATATCCTTTTATGCATAGAGCAGTCAAAGCAAAATGACCTATACACAAAGATCAATAAAAGAGAGCCGGCGTTAGTTGCCGCGCCGGCTCTGTCAAATATTGCACTGTGTCGTTATGTTTAGTTTTTCTTGAGCATCATCAACGCAAATACCTTAGCTTCGTTGATCATGTGATCGATCTCGGCATATTCATTTGGCATGTGCGCGACATCGGATTCCTGACACCACACTACGGCCGGGATCCCCTCGTCCCTGAAATATTTGGCGCATGTGCCTCCGCCTACTCCGCCGACATGCGGCTCAAGACCGTAAACATTCCTTATGGCCTCTCTCAGTATCTCGACTACCGGAGAATCAGGAGGTGTTGGGGCTGGAGCCTGCTCTCTCTGCAAAAATTCGTAATTGACATTAACATTTCTTCTGTCCTGCACTTTCCTGATCTCTGCATCGACAACTTTCAGCACTTCTTCCAAAGGGATATTCGGAAGCACCCTGCAGTCAAAGCAGAAAACATCCCGTCCCGGCACCGTATTTACATTAGGGACGTTCGCATTACGCCTTGTAGGTTCAAAAGTGGAACCTGCAGGGTCAAAAATTTCGTCTTTATCTGGAAAAGCATTGTGGAGAGCAACATCAAGGGAACAGGAAAGCTCGTTAGCAGCCCTGCATGCGTTGCTTCCAAGATGCGGTCTGCTGGCATGTACCTGTTTCCCCTCTACCGTGAACTCTATCCAGCAAATGCTTTTTTCCGCTATCTCAATGAAATCGCCCTCTTCGTTGCCTCCGTCAGGAACTATCACAAGATCATCGGGGCTAAAAAGGCCCTGCTTTATAAGATACTGTATCCCGTGAGCACTGCCGACCTCCTCGTCTGCCACGAAGCAAAGGCAGATCTCGTATTCAGGCTGAAGATCATTTTCTTTCAAAGCTGCAACAGCATAAAGTGATGAAACAAGTTCCTGGCAGTTATCGTTCGATCCCCTGCCGTAAACTCTGCGGTCCTTTACTACGGCCTTAAAGGGATCTGTATCCCAAAGACTCCTGTCGCCTTCGGGCACCACATCAATGTGAGATACGATCCATAGGCGTTTAGAGGTTTTTCCCGGTATCCTAACGATCAAATTTGGTCTTACTCCCTCTTCTGCCCCTGGGTCCTGTGAGTTATAAATTTCAGGTTTACCAAATCCCATCTCTTCAAGTTTTTGTGAGAGGAATCTGGCTTTTCTGTATTCCCCGCTACCTCCGCCAAGAGGACTTATCGCAGGTATCTCAACCAGATCAGACAAAAGCGAGACCATTTGCGGCTCAAGCTTCTCAATAGCTCTAAAAAGTTCGTCTTTCAAATTACATTCCTCCTCTGTCAGGAACACTTTGTTGCCCCAATGTTTGTTTCATCGGTGGATCCGCACAAATAACAGGGTCAGTTCAATCAAGCAGGTCGATGCATTTGACAAGATAGTCTCCGCCTGACCATATAGTAAGGGCCATTGCTATCCACATTACTGTAAGGCCGCCGGGGAGGTTGAAGATAAGCAGGATAATGCCTATTATCTGGCTCACTGTTTTGAGTTTGCCTCCTTTGGAAGCCGCAATGACTACTCCTTCAGAGGCTGCTATCATCCTTAGTCCGGTAACTATAAACTCTCTTGCTATTATGACTACTACCATCCACGCAGGGACTCTGTGCAGATCCACAAGCGCCACCAGGACAGCGACCACCATGATCTTGTCCGCCAGCGGGTCAATGAATTTACCAAGGTTGGTAACAATGCCCCTCTTTCTGGCGATGTAGCCGTCGGCTGCATCAGTTAAAGAAGCAATTATGAAGATCACTCCGGCCAGAAGATCGCCGATATTGACCCCTTCGATAAAACCAAACTGGGTGCGCAATGTGAGAAAGACCATCACCACCGGCACAAGAAAAACCCGTGATATGCTGAGCAGGTTTGGCAGATTCATTGCAGAAGGTATTTTCATGGCTTCCTCCGCTGTAGAAATATTGTGTTTTCTGTTTATGCAGTTACATTTTATACTACAACGGCTGCTTTTAATAGCATTGATAAGCTCATATTTTAAAAACTGATTAAGATACCGAAATCCTGTTTTTAATAAAAAAATAATCATATTGCAAAAAAGTGACGCATAGATAAAACAAAACAGTTCCCGCTGCTTTTTAACTGCAACGGGAACCGCAATAGGATCCAACTTTCGATTTAAAATGATCATCCTCCAAGATAAGCATCTATTACACGTTTGTCTTTGAGTAGATCCGTGCCCTTACCCTCAAGTGTGATCGCACCCACCTCAAGAACGTAAGCATAATCTGCTACTTTCAAGGCTCCAAACGCG
>JAAYHA010000174.1 GCA_012727545.1 Synergistaceae bacterium
ACAGAACACTGATTATCGATACTATGACGATGCAGATAAATATCGTGAAACTCTTTCTTACTGTCAAAATCCATCCTCCTTTGAGAACAACGGATGAGGGATGGGGAATGCACAACAAAAATGTTTAAAGGATACTACCACAAGTAAACTTCTTTGTCCTGTACCACAACACGTTCAATTCATCTTAACCGGGGTGAAAAAATCTTCAGGGATAAGGGGCAGTCCCTCCTGCCATGCAAAAGCAGCAGCTTTCGTTCGGTCGCTTAGATCCAGCTTTTTAAGGATGTGGCTGACATGGTTTTTTACAGTCTTCTCTGAAAGGAAGATCCTTTCAGATATCTCTTTATTGGTCAGTCCGTGTGAGACCCAGTAAAGGACTTCCCTCTCCCGCTGCGTTATGTAATACAAAGGGTCATCGCTTATCGGTTCATCTGATGGCGGGTTTTTCAGGTATTCGATCACTTCGGTACTGATATAGCGCTCTCCTCTGATCACACTGCGAAGCGCTGACAGAAACTCCGGGATGTCGCAGCTCTGCCTCACTGCCCCGACTGAATCCATGCTGCTCAGCAAAGAGAGCATATCAGCGCTCCCGTCCCTGATCATAAATAAAAACCTTATGCCTCTGACGCTGCGCCTGATCTCTTTTGCCGCTTCCACTATGGTAAGATCGGGCAGGACCTCGCCTATTACTGCTACATCAGGCTGAAGATCTATGCAGTTCCTCAGCGCATCCACTCCGCTGCAGGCACCTGATAACAATGCTATTTCAGGCTCCTTTTCAAGGACCAGTTTAAGCGCATCGACAAAAAGATTGTTGCCGTCGGCCAGAACAATTTTGATCTTTTTCATTAAAAACCTGCTCCATCTGTGATAGGATAAACTGCATACTTACGAGATATCCAGGGAGGTATCCTCGCTGAAAGAAGATTTTACAGAAAAATACCCCATATCGCAAAAAATCATGCGCTTTGTCGGTGAAGCCATCCGTGATTATAGCATGATAGTACCCGGTGACAGAATAATGATCGGCCTTTCAGGTGGCAAAGACAGTCTTATTCTCTCACTCGCCCTGGCAGTCCTCCGTCGCAGAAGCCCGGTAAAATTCGGCCTCACTGCATGTATTATCGACCAGACGGGCGGAACGATGGACACTTCCATGCTTGGAAAGTTCATGGATGAGCTGGATATCCCGCTAAGCATTTTTGATCACCCGACATACAGCATTATGGAGGAGAGGGATGAAAGATCTCCCTGCAGTCTCTGTGCGAACCTAAGAAGAGGAATTCTTGCCGCCCAGGCAAAGGAAGCGGGATCAAACGTTCTTGCGCTCGGGCACCATAAGGATGATGCTGTAGAGACAGTCCTGCTCAACCTTTTCTATGGAGGAAGGTTCAAGTGTTATCAGCCTAATATGTTCATGACCAGGACCGAGGTAAAGGTCATCAGGCCGCTTATCTACATCGAGGAGAGAAGGATAGCGCTCGAAGCAGCGCGACTCGATCTCCCGGTAACAAGCGCATGCTGCCCTTACAGCGAAAAGTCAAAACGGCTGTCTGCCAAAAAGATCCTTGAAGAGATGGAAAAAGAGATACCTGAAATAAAAAGCAACGTGATCCATGCACTAAAAAACGTGCTGGAAAGCGATGTCTGGTAAATTCGTAAAATATACGGCTGACAGGGATACTATTTTCTTGCCAACCCTTTCATCTCTTCAAGCCTTGAACAGCCGTACTGACTGACATACCTTTCAAGGCCTTCGCTTATTTCTTTTCCCACGTCAAGGTTTCTGAAGAAAGCCGTACCGACTTCAACGGCGGACGCACCCGCAAGGATCATTGCAGCACAGTCTGATGCAGAAGAAACTCCCCCGCATCCTATAACCGGTATACTGACAGCTCCGCAGACCTGCCAGACGAGACGCAGGGCAAGGGGGAATATTGCAGGACCTGAGAGACCGGCAACTACCCGGTCAAAGGCCGGTTTTGCCCTTTGCATGTCCATACCCATACCAAGCCATGTGTTTGCGGCAACTATCGCATCGGCACCCTCTGCTTCTATCGCTCGTGCAACATCTTCAGGGCAGGGCGTCTGGGGAGTCATCTTCACCCAAAGATC
>JAAYHA010000175.1 GCA_012727545.1 Synergistaceae bacterium
ATCAGAAAGATATCCAAGAGCAAGAGACCATATCCGGTCTCAGGACCAGAAGAGCTGGAAGCAGCCCTTGAGTTTTTGAGAGGGGGAATTTGATGCAGAAGGAAAGGATAGCTCTGGTAACAGGCGGCGGAAGAGGAATAGGCAGAGAGATCGCACTTGAACTGGCCCGAAGGGGATGTTCAGTAGCCCTTAACTTCAGCAGATCGGAAAAAGCGGCAGAAGAAGCCGCTGCCGAGATAGAAGCAATGGGCCGTAAGGCCATCACAGTCAAGGCAGACGTATCATCCGCGGCTGAAGTAAAAGAGATGTTTGCATTTGTTGCGTCAAAGCTCGGACCTGTCGAGATCCTCATATGCAATGCAGGGATCACCAGGGACAATCTTCTCATGAGAATGAAGGAAGATGAGTGGAACGATGTCATCTCGGCAGACCTCTCCTCCCTCTTCTATTGTGCCAAAGAGGCTCTGAGGCCTATGATCAAGGCAAGATGGGGAAGGGTGATCGCAATAAGCTCGATCACAGGACTTATTGGAAATCCGGGACAATGCAATTATGCCGCTGCTAAGGCAGGGATGACGGGTTTCATAAAGAGTCTTGCAAGGGAAGTGGGATCGAGGGGGATAACTGCCAATGCAGTCGCTCCGGGCTATATAGAGACAGACATGACCTCGGTGCTGCCGCCGGAGGTAAGGGAAGCGATGCTGAAAAACATCCCGTCAGGAAGGACCGGAACTCCTTCAGACGTTGCGAAAGCAGTTGCGTTCCTGGCCTCAGATGATTCAGAATACATCCAGGGTCAGGTAATAGCCGTTGACGGCGGCATGACTATGTAGGGCAAAACTTGTAATTACAAAAGCATATCCGGATGAGAAGAGTAAAATTGGAAGGAGGTGAACTGTATGAAATTGGAAGAAGTACAGGCAAAGCTTAAGGAGATCGTAATGGACCGACTTAACGCGGAAGAGGAGCAGATCAAGCCCGAAGCATCATTTGTTGAAGATCTTGGCGCTGACTCCCTTGACATCGTTGAGCTTATCATGGGAATCGAAGAGGAATTTGACATCGAGATCCCTGATGAAGATGCAGAGAAGCTCACCACAGTTGGCGAGGCAATGAGCTACGTAAAGGCCAAACTGGGAGTGGAAGGCTAAATCACGAAATGAATCTTTTTAGGAGGGACTGCATCAAACCGGTCCCTCCTATCTTCACGGAGGAACGTTAATGAGAAGAGTAGTGATCACAGGAACGGGTGCAGTAACGCCCATAGGGATCGGCAAAGAGGATTTCTGGAAGGCCCTTGAAGAAGGTAAAAGCGGCGTTGGTCTCATATCCCTTTTTGATACTTCTAACCACACCGTAAAAATCGGAGCGGAAGTAAAGGATTTTGATCCTGAACAGTGGCTTGATAAAAAAGAAGTCAGGCGAACGGACAGGATACTCCATCTCTCCACTGCCGCTACAGACCTTGCTGTAAAAGACGCAGGCCTGGATCTTGGATCTTTGGATAAAGAAAAGTTTGGCGTATACATAGGAAGTGGTGTCGGAGGCATCGGAACCATCGACGAGAGCTTCACCACACTTTTTGAAAAAGGTCCCGGCAGGGTGAGTCCCTTCATGGTGCCGATGATGATAGCAAATATGCCTGCTGCCTACGCCGCAATAAGGTATGGAGCAAAAGGCCCCAATATGGCAGTTGTAACTGCCTGCGCTTCTTCGATAAACAGTATTGGAGAAGCTTATTACTGCATACATCGCGGAGACGCAGACGTAATGATCTCCGGGGGAGCTGAGGCTGCCATCACATCGATAGCCACCGCAGGTTTTACCTCCCTTAAAGCCCTGTCCACGAGGAATGATGACCCAGAACATGCATCACGCCCCTTCGACTCAGGCCGCGATGGTTTTGTAATGGGCGAAGGTTCCGGGATACTTATCCTTGAGGAGCTCGAACATGCAAAAAACCGTGGTGCTCATATTTATGCCGAGGTAACAGGCTACGGCAATACCTGTGACGCATACCACATTACAGCGCCCGATCCTGACGGTGACGGAGCTTACCGCTCAATGGCCATGGCAATGAGGAACGCTGGATGGATCCCCGAAGATGTGGATCTTATAAATGCCCACGGTACCTCGACTCCCTTAAACGACAAGATGGAGACCGCGGCGATAAAGAGGCTTCTCGGTGATCATGGCTGTAAGGTCATGGTCCAGTCTACAAAATCCATGGTCGGGCATCTTCTTGGAGCAGCAGGAGCTGTTGAAACAATTGCAGCGCTTTTGGCGATAGAGAAGGGCATAGTTCATCCGACTATAAACCAGTTTGATCCGGATCCTGAGTGTGACCTCAACACTGTTCCGAACAAAGCTGTCAGTGCTGAAGTAAACAAAGTCCTGATAAACAATTTTGGCTTTGGAGGCCACAACGGAGTTCTTGCGATCGAACGCTTCAAAGACTGATATGAAGAGTACAGCTGATAGTGAGAGGCTGGCAGAAGATCTTCAGAAAAAGATAGGCTACAGATTTAAGAACAAAGATCTTCTCAAACAAGCCCTGACCCATTCATCGTACGCAAATGAGTCAGGGTCATCTTTACATAATGAGAGACTGGAGTTTCTCGGTGATGCTGTACTTGAACTCACCGTTTCGGAGCATCTTTACAATAAATACAAAGATCTCGATGAAGGACAGCTTACCAGAATACGTTCGCAGATCGTGTGTGAGAAAAAACTATACAAGTGGGCCCTCATGCTCGGGCTTCAGGGATCAATAAAGCTCGGAAAGAGCCTAATTAAGAAAGGCCCGACAGTAGCAGTAACGGCTGACGCTGCAGAATCGCTCTTCGGAGCTGTATTCCTTGATGGAGGATATACTCATGTCCTGTCGCTGGCGAAGAGTTATGTCGAATTCCATCAGGCTGAGCTTTCACCTGACAGGCTTGACACAAAGACCATGCTACAGGAAACTTTGCAGGCGATGGGAATGGGAGTTCCTTACTACAAGACCATTGAACGATCAGGTCCTGATCATTCTTTGCTATTTAAAGTACAGGTGACGATAGACGAAAAAATACTTGCCGAAGCATGGGGCAAATCCATTAAAGAAGCAGAATTCAACGCCGCGAAGACAGCACTGGAAAAGACGGAAAGCTCCGACAGTTATCGCCGGTTGCGATAGAGATCACTCCTGCTTTTATGTTTTAAAAACTTTATCTTCAATGCAAACCTGAGGATTGTTGAGAAGTCATAAGGCATCTAGCTTTTGAAACCCGTTGAAACAAACTTGTCTATAGATTTACCGTTCAGTATCTTTGGAGCACTCTTATCTTTTCTTGATCCATTTATAAACATCCCCTTGATCAACAGTTCTGACAGAAGTATTGAAGTTGACAAAAATTTCTGATCCTTCGGCATCAGGACCAATAAAATTATCACATTAATAAGTTCGTTAAATACATCGAGCACAAATTTCAACGACATAAAATTCCTTGCAACCGATTGCATAAATTTTAAAAGTGATATATAATACCCAAAGTTCAACTTACGGGGGGAAACAGATGATATCAGAGAGAGAGTCACTCATGTCACTTCGTTCTTACCTCGGAGATATTGATCCTCCGTTTCAAAGGGTCATTTTTAAGATCGCCTGAATGGGCGGTCCTTTTTTTATTATAAAAAGGAGGGGTATAAATTGACAGTTTTAAGAGAAAAGGCAAAACTTATGAGCTCCGAAGACCTGAACAGGGTCATAAAGAGGATCGCACATGAAATGGTTGAGCAGAACAAGGGTACAGAAAACATGATCCTTGTCGGGATCCACAGAAGGGGTGTCTACCTTGCGCGCCGTCTGCAGAAGATCATCGAAGAGGTCGAGGGTACTAAGGTCCCATGCGGTGAGCTTGATATCACCTTGTACAGAGATGATCTGACCATGCTTTTCGAACAGCCGATGGTCCACAGCACGAGGATGCCCCAGGACATCTCCGGTAAGAATATTTATCTTGTAGATGACGTTCTTTACACAGGAAGAACTGTGCGTGCTGCCCTTGAGGCCCTTGTAGACCTCGGGCGTCCCTCATCAGTGAAGCTGGCTGTAATAATCGACAGAGGCCACAGGGAACTTCCAATACACGCGGATATGTGCGGCAAGAATGTGCCGACATCCAAAAATGAAGTTATCGAAGTGAAAGTCACAGAGCTTGACGGAAAGGATGAGGTGGTGATCTGTGAACGCGATGCCCAGTGAGATAGGACAGATCGTCTGGCGTCACAAAAATGTAATCGATGTCGACTGTTTCTCACGGGAAGAACTTTACTTCCTTCTGGATCAGGCCCGACATATGGAG
>JAAYHA010000176.1 GCA_012727545.1 Synergistaceae bacterium
AAAGAGGCAGCGCGAGAAGCCGTCTGGAAAACCATCACCTCAGGACAGGGCAGTTCTGCAACTGTAGCAGTAATGGATGAAGGTAAAATAATTTATTCAGAAGGATTTGGTGCCGCGGACAGAAAGTCCGGCAGAGGTGTGGACAGATCCACACGGTTCAATATCGGCTCTACAAGCAAAATGTTTGTAGCAGTCTCTGTTCTCCTGCTTGTAGACGAAGCAAAGGTAAGCCTCGATGACCCTGTTGTGAAATACATCCCGGAATTCGAAATGAAGGATCAGAGGTACAGGGACATAACAGTGAGGATGCTTTTCAACCATTCTTCCGGTCTCCCGGGATCAAGTTTCCTCTTTGGATATGAGCCTGAAGGAGACCCCCACAGGATGTTGCTTGAGAGGATGAAGGACTCGAACCTAAAGCATGATCCCGGTGCGGTTGGCATTTACTGCAATGACGGATTCACCCTTGCAGAGATGATCGTCGAAAGGGTATCAGGCCAGAAATTTATAAAGTTCCTTGAAAAAAGGGTTTTTGAACCTCTTGGAATGAAGGATACAACGGTGAGCATAGGTGAGTCAGGAAAAAACATATCTCATTTTTATGACCCCGAAACAGGTAAAAAATATCCTCCTGAAGTGATCCTTGTACTCGCTGCGGGAGGCCTGTCATCGACGGCCGAGGATCTTTGCAGGTTTGGTGACAGCTTCTGCCCGGGAGGAAAGAAAATACTCTCTCAGAGTTCCATCAATGAGATACTCAAAAGCCAGCCGACCCCGTTTTCAGCAGGGCTGCGCGGTCCGGTCATAATGGATTCCTTCGGATGGGACTATTCTTCACTTCCCTCTTATGAGGAAAATGGAATAAAAGTATACTCAAAGGGAGGGGGTACCGGTGCTTATTCAACAGGATTGCAGGTATTGCCCGACCAGAGGCTTGTAGTTGCCGCAAGCATATCCGGAAGGATGAACGGCGAAGCAGTCACAAGGCCTGTGCTGAATGCTCTGATGAAGGACAAGGGGCTGCCTTCCCCCTCAGAGAGGAAAATGGAAAAACCTGTTGACCCTGAGATCATTCCTGCCGAACTTACCGACTTTGAGGGTTTCTATGCAAACGGCGGATCCTTTGTCAGGATAAGATTTGACAAGGAGAGAAAGAGGATGGAGATTTTAAGGCTGCTGCCTGAAGGGGAAGAAGCCCCAGCGGGAAAAGAGGGACCTGTGCTGATGTCCTTTGTCTACAATGGGGGTTCCTTCTTCTCGTTTGAAAATGACCGTCGTGGATACTTTATCAGAAATCGGGATACTTCATGCTTTATTGCTGAGAAAGACCCATTTTATGGAATTGACAATTTGATGTTCCAGAAAGTATCAGAGGATAAAGGACCAAAGAAACTTTTGACGGATATGAAGGATAAAATATGGCTGATCAGAAATATGACGCCTTCGTTCCAGTTATACAGGGAGACCGCTATGGTAGCTTCAGATACATACAGGGAACTGCCCGGATACCTGACCTTTATGAACCCGCTGAGAGTGGAGGATGACCACAGCGCAACATATGCGGCGCCTCTTTTCCGGGACCAGTCGGAACTCGAAATATTTGAAAAAGAAGACAATGTATGGATAAAATCGGGAATATTTCTTTTTTCTGATGCGGAAAAGACCGGGTCTTTAAAGAGCGGCCGGAACTCGGTGATGATAGGTGAAAAGGGATACAATGAATGGTACAGGACAGGCAGCGGTTCTATCCTTTCATTCGAAAAACCCATAAAGGGCAGGGTAATGGTTCTGACAGAGGAGTCAGAAAAGCTTGCTCTCTTTGACAGCATTGCAGACGAAGGAGAAGTCTATGCGCCTGAAGGCAGTTATGTCATCTGTATAGGTCAGCCGGGAGACATGTTTACCGTTAACGTAAAATAAGAGTATCAACAAAACCAAAAAGCGGCTGCCTTGTCAGGCGGCCGCTTTTCATATTTTTTATAAATACTTTGTGACTAGAGCACCATGCTCTCCTTTAGTTTTCCAAAGA
>JAAYHA010000177.1 GCA_012727545.1 Synergistaceae bacterium
GCAAAATACGGCATACCGGTGATAACTGTTGCCAGCTTCAACCACAACATAATCTCTTCCCGGCATATAACCGTTGAAAGCGGATCCCAGGAAGCAGATCTCAAGATAATCAACATAACGGATTGCGGCGACATTATAATTACCCAGGACTGGGGACTTGCTGCCATTGTGCTCTCAAAAAAAGCCCTGGCACTAAGCCCAGCTGGTATAGAGTACGAAGCTGAGAGAATGACTTTCATGCTCGAAGAGAGGGAAATAAAAGCCAAATTCCGCAGAAACGGCGGAAGGACCAAGGGTCCGAAGAAAAGAGCCACAGGGGACGATATACGTTTCCTTAGTACTCTGGAGAAAATCGTTTTAAGAGAAATACAAAGTAAAGATACTTAACTTCCTTTTTTACTGAGGAGTGAGCGCGTGGATATCATTTCTGCCAATCAAGTTGTTTTTCAGTCGATGATCAGGTACCCGAATATAAAAATAGCAAAGGGGAAAACCACTTTTATACATGGTCCAAGCGGCTGCGGCAAAAGCACACTTCTTAAACTGATCAACGGAACGACATCCCCTGACAGCGGGGAAATATTCTACAAGGGAAATAATATAGAAAATATAGACACGATCGACCTGAGAAGAGAGATCCTCCTGGTCGCTCAGTCTGTCTTCCTCTTCACCGGCACGATCGAAGAAAATTTCAAAAAATATTACGAATACAGAGACCGGGACCTTCCCACAAAAGAAACAATGGAAAAATTCCTGAAGATATGCAGCGCGGAATTTCCTCTTGAAACTCGCTGTGAGACTATGTCAGGCGGAGAACGGCAGAGGGTCTACATAGCGATATTCCTTTCCTTCATGCCGGATGTACTCATGCTTGACGAACCTACATCAGCCCTGGACAACACTTCTTCGGACATCATGATGAGCAACATTAAAAATTTTACCAATGACAATGAGATGACGACCATAGTGGTAAGCCATTATCTTACTCTTGCCGAAAAATACGGCGATGAAATCATAGCACTTGAGAGGAGCAAACCATAATGCGTGAGATCGCTTCTATAAGCATTATCCAGTTCAGCATAGTCTATATTTTGCTCCTTGTTGTGCTCGCTGTAATGAAAAAAGCAAAGATAAACCAGACCAAGCTCCTTTTCGTCGCAAGCGTGAGGCTGACTCTTCAACTTACACTGGCCGGATTTATCCTCACATATATTTTCGAGAATCCGCATCCGATATTCATCCTTATGTACCTGACAAGCATGATACTTTTTGCCATCCACAGGGTGCTTTCGAAAAACAAATGCATGAACAGAGGATTTAAGATAGCGGTATCTCTTTCTCTTGCATGTTCAGGTCTGGGCATAGTGATCTTCTTCGTGACAGCTGTCGTGGGACAAAGCATATTTAATCCGCAGTATGTGATTCCTCTGAGCGGTATGATAATCGGCAATGCAATGACAGGAGTTAATCTTGCCACAAAGACGTTCTGCGAATCCCTCAGCGAGAAGCGCCAGCAGATGGAAAGCCTTCTGAATCTGGGAGTAACTCCGCAGAAGATCCTGCTCCCCATGGTAAACCAGGCGCTTGAGACCGCGATGCTTCCCACCCTGAATTCAATGCTCGGAATGGGGATAGTCTCACTGCCCGGAATGATGACCGGCCAGATATTGTCCGGCACGCTCCCAACGACCGCTATCCTCTATCAGATATCGATAATGATAGCGATCTGCGCCGTAGTATGCCTCTCGGTCTTCGGTTCCCTCTATTTTGGATATAAGACTCTATATAACAGCCGCAATCAGTTGTTCTACCTCTAGTGCAATTGGGGTTTATAGCGGCGCTGACTTAGCAACACTTGCGGAGCCTTCCTTCGACGTATTAGTATACGCCCTCGGAAGGCTCCGCTGCTTGTTGCGTCGTTATCACTCGCTCTAAACCCCAATTGCGTTGCACTGTCGGAAAAGATCAGGCAACGGTTGCTGAACAGTCGTAAGAACCAAAAGCACTGTCGTAGCAGCTGTTGGGCCAATTCTCGGTCGTTCCCGAATGCTCCAATCGGGAATCCAGCGGCTTTTGTATAGGTTCTAAAAAGCCGGTCATAGACCAGATTCGAAGACGCTGGATCCCCGATACAGGCACTCGGGGACGACGTGAGTGGGGTGCTTCTTTAGCATTAACGACCGTTTGAC
>JAAYHA010000178.1 GCA_012727545.1 Synergistaceae bacterium
TGCACAGTAAAAGGCGTATGCGGAAAAGACGAAGAGGTTGCAAAGCTTCAGGATCTTCTTATTTATGCAGTAAAAGGTATTTCTGATTTGGTAGTTAAGGGAAAGGTTGAAACATCATCGATCCCTGAGGCAAATCATGAGGTACTGAGAAGCCTCTTTATGACCATCACCAACGCTAATTTTGATGCAGAAGCTATAAAGAAGCAGATAAGCAAGATGATCTCTCTCAGAGAGGATCTTAAAGCCAAAGCAGGTGCAAGCGGACTTCATGATGCAGCCGTTTTCGAGGCTGATACGATGGATGCTATGCTTGAAAAGGCAGCATCAGTAGGAGTCCTCGCTACCGAAAACGAAGATGTGCGCTCCCTCAGGGAAATGATAGTTTACGGACTTAAGGGTATGGCTGCATACACAGAGCACGCACTTAACCTGGGCAAGGAAGACGTTTCGATCAACGCCTTCATATATGAAGCTCTGGCAGCGACGCTGGATGACAGCCTGGGTGCTGATGATCTTGTAGCGCTTACCCTCAAGACAGGTGAGTACGGAGTAAAGGCAATGGCACTCCTTGACTCTGCCAATACTTCAAAGTATGGCAACCCCGAGATCACAAAGGTAAATATCGGAGTAAGGAAAAATCCTGCGATACTTATCTCGGGTCACGATCTTACCGATCTGGAACAGCTTCTTGAGCAGACAAAGGGAACGGGAGTTGACGTATATACCCATGGCGAAATGCTCCCCGCACACTATTACCCTGCATTCAAAAAGTATGACAACTTTGCCGGCAACTACGGCGGTTCATGGTGGAAGCAGGTCGGTGAGTTTGAAACATTCCATGGACCTATCCTCTTCACAACAAACTGCATAGTTCCGCCCAAGAGTGAAGAAGTAAGAAAACGCATATTCACGACAGGTTCATCCGGATTTCCCGGGTGTGCCCATATAGTACCTGACCAGGCGGGAAAGAAAGATTTCTCCGCAGTAATTGATATGGCGAAGAAGCTCCCCGCGCCGGAAGAGATAGAAACGGGAACGATTGTGGGCGGCTTTGCCCATAATCAGGTCCTTGCCCTTGCTGATAAGGTTGTCGAAGCGGTCAAATCGGGCGCTGTCAAAAAATTCTTTGTAATGGCAGGCTGCGACGGACGTATGAAGTCGAGGGAATACTACACGGAATTTGCGGAGAAACTTCCCAAGGACACGATCATACTTACAGCGGGATGCGCAAAGTATCGCTACAACAAGCTGGATCTCGGTGACATCGGAGGCATACCCAGAGTTCTTGATGCAGGACAGTGCAATGACTCCTACTCGCTCGCAGTGATAGCCCTTAAGCTTAAGGAAGTTTTCGGACTTGACGATGTAAACAAGCTTCCGATAGCCTACAACATCGCATGGTATGAGCAGAAAGCCGTCATCGTTCTCCTCGCCTTGCTCTATCTTGGAGTCAAGAACATCCACCTTGGCCCGACTCTCCCCGGCTTCCTCTCTCCCAATGTGGCGAAGGTGCTGGTTGAAAAGTTCGGAATTGCCGGAGTTGGCAGTGCAGATGATGACATAGCCA
>JAAYHA010000179.1 GCA_012727545.1 Synergistaceae bacterium
TCACCCGTCCGCCACTAAAGTATCTTAAAAGCAAGCTTCTTTGATACTCCCGTTCGACTTGCATGTGTTAAGCACGCCGCCAGCGTTCGTCCTGAGCCAGGATCAAACTCTCCGTTTGATTCCTGATCTCGTTCGCTTATTTCCTTACGTACTGTATTCAATTGGCAAGGTTCAGTATCACCGCTTACCGTAATAAGGTCTGATTGCAACGGCGACAGGAGGTAATATACTACGCTTTGGAGGAAAATGCAAGCCTGTTTTTAATATTTTTTCTTAAAAGTTGATCGTAAAAGTAAATTTGACTTCGGTGTTTGGCACGAACGATATATATTTTCTCAAACTCAAGCGTGATTTAGGGGAAATCAATGCGGTACCCACTGATTTCGGTATATCACATTGGATCCTCAATACCAAAAGCGATCCTTGAAAATAAGAATTTGCAAATTTTACCGTGTTATAATTCACATATTAATGATAGCTTATTGGAAATATTGGTAAGACATCCGATCTATGGTTGGATCCACTAAATGACTGGAGGCTTCCGCAGTTATGCCTTTGATGCAATTTAACGACAAAAAGTTTTCACTTGAGAAAAAGAAACAAGTAAAGAAAAAGAGATCCCTCATCA
Organism: Synergistaceae bacterium; assembly: GCA_012727545.1. Taxonomy (GTDB): domain Bacteria; phylum Synergistota; class Synergistia; order Synergistales; family Synergistaceae; genus Caenicola. Next base: position 629 of record JAAYHA010000179.1, read on the forward strand.
ATAAAATTTTTTCTCACATTGCTCTTTTCGCAGCAATATGCGCAGCTCTTCTGGCTGTATTTCTTGCTCTGTTCCTGAAAGATATATCTCAGTCTCTCCCGACAACAGAAGAGATCCTCGGACATGAGCCCAGCCTGGCTACTATTGTATATGACAGGAATGAAAAGGTCATTACGAGACTGTTCCAGGAAAACAGGAACTGGGTAAAGCTTGACGTTGTATCTCCGTGGATGGTCAAGGCGATACTTGCGGCCGAGGACGACAGATTTTATGATCACTCGGGGATAAGGCCTGCTTCAATATTCAGGGCAGGCATCGTTGACATTTTTCATCGTGGCGCCCGACAGGGCGGAAGCACAATAACTCAGCAGCTTGCAAGAAATCTTTTTCTGACAAAGGAAAAGACCATCATAAGGAAGGCAAAAGAGGCTATCCTCGCACTGCGGCTTGAAAGGATATACACAAAGGACCAGCTTCTAGAGATGTATCTCAACACTATATATATGGGACACGGAGCCTACGGTATAGACTCCGCATCAAAAAACTACTTCGGCAAGGCACCGGGACAGCTTTCGATAACTGAGTCGGCTGTATTAGCCGGTCTTGTTGCCGCCCCTGAAACATACAGCCCATTTAGAAATCCATCAAGGTCAAAAACAAGAAAGGACTATGTCCTCAAAAGAATGCTGGACCTTGACTGGATATCAAAATCAGATTTTGACACCAGCGTGAACGACGTGCCAAAGCTGGTCAAGAGAGAGGCGAACAAGAGCAGCATCTTCCTCAAAGATTCACCTCACTTTGTCTCTTATATTCTTTTCAACAGGCTTCTGCCTAACTATGGTACAGAAATGGTATACCGCGGCGGATTGAGGGTCCATACTACGATAGATCTGGATTTACAGAAAAAAGCCGAAGAGCTTGTCTCAAAGATGAAACACGAGGGGGCACTTGTTGCCCTCGATCCAAATACAGGAGAGATACTAGCCCTGGTGGGGGGAAGGGATTTTGACGCCAGCAAGTTCAACAGGGCCACTCAGGCTTTCCGCCAGCCGGGATCGGCATTTAAGCCAATAGTATATGCTACCGCACTGGAAAACGGATATAGGGCAGTTGACCACCTACTTGACGCACCTCTCATATTCCCTAACGGATGGGAGCCTGGAAACTACGGAAGCAAATATGACGGAGAAGTCACCCTCATGGATGCGCTTGCAAGATCGATCAATACTGTAGCGATCAGACTGGCCCAGATAGACGGAGTGAGCAGGGTCGTTGAAATGGCCAGAAGGATGGGCATATCAACACCGCATCTGCCTGAAGACCTTTCACTTGCCCTGGGGACTGCGAGCGTCACCCCGCTTGAGATGTGTGTAGCTTACTCTACCTTCGCAAACAACGGTTACAAAGTAGAACCATACGGCATAAAAGAGATAAAAGGCAAAAATGGGGAATCAATTGAACAAAATGGACCAAAACTTGCAAACGCGATCTCTGTTACTACTGCTGTAACGGCACGCTCAATGCTTGAACAGGTAGCGGTATGGGGTACGGGAGCAAAGGCAAGGATCGACGGACACCAGACATTTGGCAAAACGGGAACTACGAATGACTGGACTGATGCCTGGTTCGCAGGCGGCATTCCGGGGCTTGTAGTAGTAGTTTACGTCGGCAATGACGACCACACACCGCTTGGCGGCAAGACCACAGGAACAGTGGCTGCAGTACCTGTCTGGAAAGAATTTGTATCCTTCGCTGTGAAAAAATTAAAACTGCCCTCAACCTTCATACTACCGCCCGATGCGGGTGTGGAATCTGTGAGAGTATGTAAAAAAACCGGTTTTCTGGCTGCAGACGGCTGTCCTGCTACAAACATACTTCTCCCTGCAGGACACGCTCCTTCTTCACAGTGTCCCTGGCATGGAGGAAGCCTCTCTGCTGCAAGGGCGGATGATAACGCACCCCAACTGATTTTGGCCCCAATAGATGATGAAATGACGCATTACAAATATGCAATGAGGGGTCTCCCGCAACCCGAGGAGCCTGTTGACGTATCGACAGTTCCGGAACCTGAACCTGCCCTTTCAGTCAAAAAAACTGTGGATAAAGAACATGCCAAAGTTCCTGACAAAAATTCGGATCCTTATAAAAAGGATCCGAGCGAACCGGTGGACATGGAAGCAAAATACCAGGAGCTTCTAAAAAGATACAACATAATTGAATAAATCGAGTTGCAGCCTTTTCTTACTGGCTGCGGCCTTTGGGCCACGGTGAAGGTACATATATATCCTGGAAAAGCTGAAGGGCAAACCTGTCAGTCATTCCCGATATAAAATCAACAGCACCTTGCGGATCGTCGCTGCATTTTTCCATGCGGTATTTAAAAAGTCCCGTAAGCACATGCTCTACCCTCGAATCCTCTATCTGTGCGTTTGCATGCCTGTAGACACTGCTGTAAAGAAAACCGCGCAGGGTCTCTATCGACCTTAGCATCGACGGACTGAATGTTGGTCTGCTGTCCACGCTGTTCTCTATTATGTCCATTATGAGCGAGTTGATCCTCTCAGCATGAGTCTTACCGATTTCGCAAACTACACTTCCGGGTATGTCGGAGAAAGCAACGATCTGTGCCCTGAGTGCGTCATCCAGGTCGTGGTTAAGGTAGGCCACAGAGTCGGATATCCTTACGACCCAGGCCTCAAGGGTGGAAGGATCTGTTAGGTCAAACCCTGAATGGACATCGACCTGCCCTTTTGAGTGCTGGATTATCCCCATCCTTACTTCCCATGTGAGATTGAGCCCTCTGCCCTCTTTTTCTATACAGTCTACGACTCTCAGACTCTGGACAGCGTGATGAAAACCTCCAAGCCCATGCTCTTTGGCCAGAGAATCAAGAACCTTCTCCCCCATGTGCCCAAATGGGGTATGACCAAGGTCATGGCCCAAAGCGATAGCCTCGGTCAAGTCCTCGTTGAGCCTGAGGGCCCTGGCTATCGTCCTTGCGATCTGGGAGACTTCAAGTGTGTGTGTGAGCCTTGTCCTGTAGTGGTCGCCTTCCGGCAGAAGGAGGACCTGGGTCTTATATTTGAGCCTCCTGAAGGACTTGCTGTGTATTATCCTGTCCCTGTCTCTCTGGAAACATGTCCTTACAGAACACGGTTCCTCCTCCTTTATCCTGCCTTTGCTTTCTGCAGAAAGAGCTGCGAATGGAGAGAGTATTTGTTTTTCAATTTCTTCCCAACGGATGCGGGTATTCAAAGTGACCATCTCCTAAATAGGGGCAAGCTGCCGCAAAAAATCGGCGTTAAGCTGCGACAAAAAGATGTCGCGTGAAGCTGCCGAAAAAACATCGGCGTGAAACAATGGTGAAGCA
>JAAYHA010000180.1 GCA_012727545.1 Synergistaceae bacterium
ACCGTTAACGTAAAATAAGAGTATCAACAAAACCAAAAAGCGGCTGCCTTGTCAGGCGGCCGCTTTTCATATTTTTTATAAATACTTTGTGACTAGAGCACCATGCTCTCCTTTAGTTTTCCAAAGACGTTGCAGGTTGCCTCTACCTCTATCTTTGATCCCTTTTTCAGATCTTTGATCTCAAAGAGGACATGTTCTGTCTTGACGTCGCTTTGTGATTTTAGGGTCTTTTCCTCTATTTCTTTTCCATCGACAGATACCACGATCTTACTTATGTAGTGATTTGCTGTGTTTTTCACGGGATGTACTATTGATACATCCAGTACAGAGGCAGCTTCATCCCATTTTAACTCAATTTTTTCTGCAGGATGTGCATATATTGGCGTACAGATGAGAATGACCGCCATCAATGTCAAAAGCAGCTTTACGAACTTACCCATCAAAATTCCCCCTTTATCCGCCCTATCCAAGATAGAGCATGTAAATCAGCCCATGTGTCAGTCCGCATGCCACAGCGCCAAGACCGCACCAACGGTGCACAGTGAAGACAAAGGGTCCCTTTATCCTCTTTCTCAGGCTGGGGCCGAAAAACCCCGTGAAGCCGGCAACAGTCATCAAGATGCCTGCCATCATGCCGGATAAGCGAAAAGCTTCGATCATGAGCATACCTCCCTTAAAAAATAGCTGATATGTTTATCAAGGAAAATACTAAACTGTCGGTTCTAGTATTCATTGTAAATTATAACTGATTTTGCGGCCTTTGGCCGCGGGGAATTTGCTGCAAGGAGCATGCCGCGGAGAATTCGCGACTCGGGACGCTGGAGAATTTGCGACTTGATTATGTCGCGGTGAATTTGCGGCCAAAGGCCGCGGAGGATTGGACTTTAATAACCGTCTTTCCCGAGTACATGTATCGGGGATCTAGTGTCTCTAGATCCTGTCTGTCGCTTACTTTTTAGAATCTAAACCCAAGCCGCTGGATTCCCGATTTAAACATTCGGGAACGACGGTGATTTTAGGTCGTGGGTTAGGTTCTTACAATTGCTCAACACCTTGCCGGTTTTAACAACCGCTTCACTACTGCTTCACCATTGTTTCACGCGACTGTATTTGTCGCAGTTTCACGGTTGTTTAAACAATTCTCCCAGTTCGGCGATATCTTCCTCGCTGATCACCCTGATCCCGTTTTGGATCAGCAAAGATGCGGTTATGCCTGAGCCTGGGATCTTTTTGCCGCTGAAAGTTCCGTCGTAGATCATAGAAGATCCGCATGAGGGGCTGTTTTGCTTAAGTATGGCCATGTCAACTTTGAGAAGCCGTGCAAGCCTGAGTGTCTCATATGCTCCTTTTTCGAAGATCTCCGTGTTCTCTTTGCCGCTCTTTTCATAGACTCTCCTGTCCCGTATTTCATCAGGTTCCCTGGGGGTAGGGAGTCCACCAAGCTGTTCCGGGCAGACGGGTATGAGAAAATGGTTTTCCGCCAGCGATGCGACATCTTCGTTCAAACATCCCCCTCCGCAGTACCGTGAATTTATTCCCAGGAGACAGGCACTGACTAAAATTTTCAAAGAGATCTCCAACCTTCCTGTTTTATTTTCTTTCATATTATAGGTCATTATGATTTGCTTTATATAGAAGGATAATACTAAGATTGATCTTCCAAATAGTATTGCTATTAATATATCAGTTCATTTATTTATTAGAGTGTATACTATTAAGACTAATGACATGATATCGTAAACTTGAGGTGATATTTATGGAGTATATTGATTTTGGAAAAACGGGATTGAGGGTATCTCGCTTTGGTCTTGGATGCATGAGGTTCCCGGCTGATGAAAAAGAAGCCATAAAAATGGTCAGGTACGCTATTGATAACGGAGTCAACTACATAGATACAGCGTACACATATCCGGGGAGCGAAGAAATAGTCGGAAAAGCACTGAAAGACGGTTACAGGGAAAAAGTATGCCTTGTTACAAAATGCCCGGTCGCCATGTCTTCGAGTCAGAAAGATATGGAAAGATATCTAGACGAGCAGCTCAAGAGGCTTCAGACTGATTATGCAGATATTTATCTGCTTCATAACCTAAGTCCCGCAGTATGGGAAAAAGTAAAAAAATATGACGGAGCGGACTTTCTCGACAAAGCAGCTATAAAGGGGAAAATACTCCATAAAGGGTTCTCGCTTCACAACAGTTTCGAAGCCTTTAAAGAGATAATAGATTACTATCCCTGGGACATGACGCAGATACAGCTCAATATTCTTGATGAAAAGAACC
>JAAYHA010000181.1 GCA_012727545.1 Synergistaceae bacterium
CCGCACAGCAGTAGACAATTATAATTTTATTACTGGGACCGAAGTATAGTGGTCCCAGTAGTATTGTTGTTCTTTTGTCCTTTTTTTGCTTTATACTTGTCAAAACATAAGTTGTCCTTATTTTATATCAATATCAATTATGGACAAAGTACATTGATCATGGGGGGCCGCGCTGTGAAGATCCTGGTCGTTGAAGATGAAAAATCCATAGCCGACGTTGAAAAGGCCTATATGCTGCGGGAAGGATTTGAAGCAGAAATAGCCACAGACGGTATCGAAGCTCTCAGAATGTTCAATGAGGGAGCATACGACCTTGTGATCCTGGACCTTATGCTTCCCGGAATGAAAGGCGAGTCAGTCTGCAGGGAGATAAGGAGATCCTCCTCAGTACCGATAATCATGGTAACAGCAAAGAGTGGTGAGGATGATGTCATAGCAGGCCTTGATGCAGGTGCGGACGACTATATCATAAAGCCGTTCAGTCCACGAGTGCTTATGGCGCGCATAAGGGCTAACATCAGAAACATCGACCACCCAGTAAACGGCAATTCCGAGATCATAAATATTGGGCATGATATTGAGATAGACAATGAGAAACTTACAGTCACTAAAAAGGGAGAGGAGATCTCACTAACCAAAAATGAATTTATGATCTTTGCAAAGATGGCTTCAAGACCTGAAAAGACATGGACCAGGGATGAACTTATAAATTATGCCCTTGGATATGAATATGAAGGTTTTGAAAGATCGATAGACAGCTACATAAAAAACATAAGAAAGAAACTTGCTGATCCTGAGCATGAGAACGGATACATAAAAACAGTCCATGGTTTTGGATACAGGGTCACGGAGTAACAGGATGAAACGTTCTCTTCGTACCCAGATGCTTTTCCAGTATGTCGTCATAGTGATAATATGCATGCTCGTAATACCTGCAGGCATATCAAAGCTCCTTGACAGGCAGTTCCGCCTTTATTCTTCTGACAGGCTTCTTGAAGACCAAAAAGAAGCGGTAAGGGTATTGGAAGACATATACAGTTCATACGGATATTGGAATAAAACTACGCTTTCCGAGCTGAGGGGCGATATTTTAAGATGGCCTATGGTACACGCGGCTCTGTATGATCCCAGCGGTGTGCTTACAGTTGAATTCAGGAGGCCGATGAGACAAGGTGCCCCAAGAGGACAGGGTATGATGAACGACAGAAACCAGAGTCCGGCTTTTGTTAGGCCCGGAAGAGGCGAGTTGGTGATGAGCGAACTCCCGGTTTCATCAGATGGCAGACTTGTTGGAAAAGTCCGTTTTCTCTGCCTTCCGTTCAATGACAGCAGGGAAGGCCTTTTTCTGAAGAAATTCAATTCACACATGAAATATGCAATAGGATTCATGCTCATAATTGCGGTAATAATATCCTTTGTTATGGCCAACGCCATAAGCAGGCCGATCCTCAACGTATCAAAGATGGCCTCTCTTATAGGCAAGGGCAGGTATAGGGCAGAGGAAGACCTTAAATCAAACATTACTGAACTGCAGCAGCTGATCGACAGCATCAACAGGCTCGGACTGAGCCTCGAGGAACAGGAGGAGCTTCGGAAGAGGCTTATGAGCGATATTGCTCATGAACTGAGGAACCCGCTTACGATAATCAAATCACATCTTGAAGCATTTGAGGATGGGGTATGGGAACCTACAAAGGAAAGGGTCAAACTCACGGTTGATGAGATAGACAGGCTCTCAGGTATGATTTCTGAGGTTGAAAAGCTTACTTCCATTGAGAATGCAGGGAGAGGCCTTGTGCTTGGTTCAATAAACCTTTCAAATGAGATCGAAAGGGTCGCGATGACCTTTGAACCTCTTTTCAGTGCCAAGTCAGTGGAGCTTAAAAGAGAAATAGAAGAGGGTGTAATGCTTGCGGCAGACGGAGACAAAATACGAAGGGCAGTGGAAAACCTTCTCTCCAATGCCCTGAGGTACACAGACAGCGGAGGCATGACCACTGTCTCTTTGGAAAAACAGGAACGAGATGTCTGTATCAAAGTAAAAGACACAGGCATCGGGATTTCAGACAGTGATCTCCCCTATGTATTTGAACGTTTCTACAGGACAGACAAATCACGGACAAGGTCAAGCGGAGGACTTGGCATAGGATTGGCAATAACAAAAGCTGCAGTGGAGGCCCACGGCGGGAGTGTAACTGCAGAAAGCAGTGAAGGCAAAGGGAGCACGTTCATAATCAGGCTTCCGTTGGCATAGAAAGAGATATTTTGATCGGAGGTGCTTTATCTGTTGAGAAATAAAATTGTTGCTGCGATATTTTTGTTCCAAATATTGTTTGCAGGTGTTGCTGCAGCGGAGACGCTGACGATTGAATCATGCGTCAGGACAGCTCTTGAAAAGCATCCTGACATGGTCGCAGCAGAGAGCAAAGTAGCTTCCAAAAAAGCTGCCGTAGGACAGAGCGCGGCGGACAGCAGACCCCATATAAAGGGGGGTGCCTCATATACAAGAAGCGACAGCACAGATTCTGCAAACGATTCAGGAAGGTACAACGCATCGATCTCGCTTGAGCAGTCAGTTTATGACTGGGGGAAAAGAGGGCTGAGGATCGAAGGGGCGAGGATCAACATGAGCGCTGCAGAAGCAGAATACTTTGATACAAGGGACAAAATTATTGCAGGAGTGCGGTCTGCCTACTACAACCTTAACAGGGCGATAAGACAGCATGAAGTGGCAAAAGCCAGGTTTGAGAATTACC
>JAAYHA010000182.1 GCA_012727545.1 Synergistaceae bacterium
ACCAGGGGGGGTAGAAATTGAAAGTTTTTATCAAGACTATAAGAAAACAAGGGAAACAATTGAGCAAATTGTTTGATTTGTTTTTGGGGGTAACAAACTGTTACAGTACATTTATTAGACTATGGTTACGTGAGTTTTTCATTATTTTGTATAATTAATTCTCCAGCTTAATTTGATGCTGTTTTTTAGGTCGCCCCCGTTTCTTCTCCGCCTTCTTTTTTGACATATACGTGGGAGCACAGCCCTGCGGTACATCGAAGCCAAAGGCTTTGCAGATATCCAACTGGGAGCCCACGAAAGGGGTGATGAACCTGGCCTTGCCCTTGTGCTCGATACAGCGGATCGAGCGCATCTCGTCCAGCATCTCATGGGAGGAGCTGAAGGTATCTTTCAGGTTGGTTTTCTTCCAGATGTGCCTGAGGTATGAGCTAATGATCAAGGCTGCGAAGAGCACAAAGAGCCGACCGGTCTTACCTTCCTCCGACCAGCTGCGCTGCTTATCAAAGCCCATCTGTCCTTTCATCTGCTGGAAGTACTTCTCCTGTTCATCGCGCAGTCCGTATGCTTCAAGAGCCTCCATTGAGTCCATGTCAATCCCGAGAGTCATGATGGCGAAGAATCCGGAAGCCCGCCTGGCGGTGCTTACCTTTTTCTCGTTAATAGCGAAAGCGATAAGGGTTCGGTCAGAGGCGTTGTATTCGATATGGAACCAGTTGTAGTTTTTCTTGATTGTCACATCATCATCCAGAGGCTCCCCTGCATCCTTGATCACCTGAAGAGCCTGGCGCTGCGATTCTATCGCTATGTCGAGGGTTGTCAGTTCCTCTGCGCGCCTCACAGCATCGAAGTAAAGATTGAGTTTGAGGCGGTCAGCCTTGGTGGTAGCCTCACCTTTGCCGACAACCTCATACACCATGTCATATTGCTTATGGTAGATCCTGGTCCCCACATCGATCCTCATCCCTTCAGGCCTGCCGGCGAAGGCACCCAATTCAAGGATCTTTTCCATGACCAGACTCTGGCGTACCTTGACGCACATGATCATCGGCTGCTTGCGAAGTATGTACCGCTCCAGGTTGGCGAGCGACTCGTATCCCCTGTCTGAGACCAGAATCACCTTTGGGAACCCGGCGTGGTTCAGGTCGGTGAGTATCGTCTCCACGCTCCTGGAATCGGGGATGTTGCCGGGGAATGTCCTGTAATAGATTGGCATATGGCTGTCCAAGGAGTATACGACTACTTCGAGGGTCTGTTCCAGAGGCAACCTATCCTTGTTCCTGCCCCACTTGATATCAGCCAAGGAGTCTCCATAGGCGGAGCGGCTCGTGGAGTCCACGGCACAAAGCTCGTCCTTCTCCAGCCTGCCAGCCCTCAAGCGGAACAACTCCATCCGCTCTGATTCTGTGATGGATTGAGTCAGACGGGTGATCATGGTTGGTGTCAGTTCCGTCTGGGAAGGAGTTTTGGCTATCCGTTGCCAGCGTGCAAGCCGGTTGTAGGTGTAACCGGTCAGGTAGGGGAAGAAAGCCAGTGTAAGGATATCGTTCACCATCTCGGCGTTACCTTCGAAAACGGTCAACAGGTCTTGGCGGATGCCCGTCTTAAGGGCCACCTGCTCCAAAAGCCATACATCGCCGTAGAAGCGATTGACATCGTCCCCCTGGTACGCGGGTCGACCCTGACTGCGCTTGCCGGACAACTTGTCGGCCAGGCTCATATCCCAGCCTTCAGGGAATATCAGTTTTGAACGTTCCTCAAGACTTGCATAGATGTAACGCGGACCTGGAAAGAACTTCAGGTTCTGGTCAACGGTACCCCAATGAAGTATTGAATACTTCCTCTTTCCTTCAGGTGTCACAGTGTAAGGATGTGTGGATGCGTACATGTAGCCTCCGTTCTTATGGATTGAAATCCTGTTGATACTATCTTCTCTTGTTGGTCTTGCCATGGTGCTGCCATATTAATTATACAAATGTATAATTAATATTCCACGAAAACAAGACCTTTGAGATATTTATTTTGTTAATTAACTGGTTCTTGAAGTAAGATTGATTGATTAATTGTACAATTAATTGAAAAACTCACGTCCTCAATTTGAAATGCATTAAATCCTTTTAGTTTGAGTTCTGAATTAAACTCCGAAACCGACCTTCTTATTTTTTCTTTCATGCGGCGAAGTTAAGAAAATCAAACCATTCCAGCAATAAAACGTTTTTTAAAG
>JAAYHA010000183.1 GCA_012727545.1 Synergistaceae bacterium
AAATCGACGCTTCTGATGCTTATGATGGGCTGCCTTTCCCCTTTAGGCGGAAATATAGTTTATGAAGGGGACAAGCTCTGCAAAGAGAAGCTGAGGGGTATGAGACGCGAGACCGGATTGCTCTTCCAGGATCCAGATGATCAGCTATTTCTTCCGACTGTGTGGGAGGACGTAGCCTTTGGACCCCGAAACCTGGGTCTTAACGAAGAGGAAGTTTCGTCAAGAGTAAAGGGTGCTCTCTCTGATGCCGGTATAGAAGCTCTTGCAGACAAGGCACCATGGAAGCTCTCCGGCGGGGAGAAAACACTTGCTGCATTGGCAGGGCTTTTTGCAATGAGGCCTAAAACTCTGCTGCTTGACGAGCCGACTTCCGGATTGGACCCTAAAAGCCGGCGGGAACTTATAAATGTAATAGCCGGTACAAAAATTACTGCTGTTATTGCCACACACGACCTGGATATGGTGATGGATCTTTGTCACAGGGTAATTATCATGAAAAACGGGACTATCGTTAGTGATGGGGAGGTTCCCGGAGTTCTTACAAATCGAAAGTTTATGGAATCGTGCGGTCTTGAAATACCACTCAGCCTCACGAACCGCTTCAGTTAGGAGAATATAATGTTTTTATTAAGATCACTGCCCGGAATGCCTTTGCCAGTATTAAGCCTCTTGCTGCCTCTTGCCGCGGCTTTTCTTCCTCTTGGTTTTTACATATTTAAAAGGATCAAATGCTGGCATAAATACGAAAAATGTGTTTGTGAGATCAATCTGAGGTTTTTAAAGATCTTTTTCTTGGCCGTTCTCACTGCCAACCTTCTTCTTACCTGGTCAGTATGGACAAGCATGGGAACGGGCGGTACTGAAATGTTTGTCTTAAGCAGCGGAGGATGGTCCCAAACGCTCTCTCCAGACAGTCCTATGCTGATCAAGGCAGTGCTTCAGGTAGATGTATTTGGCGCGATGTCGGCTTTCCTGATGGGTTGTGTAGCCCTGATAGCAGGGCTTGCAGCAATGGCGGATAAGAACGATACGATCAGCCTTTCGAAGGTGAGCTTTTTTCTCACAACACTTGCCGGGATACAGGGGATCTTTTACTCCGGAGACCTGTTCTCGCTCTTCATTTTTATCCTCGTTTCCCAAATCGGTGCGTCCGGTCTCTTTCACGGTATATTGACGACAAAGGAAGAGTTGAAAGAACTTATATGGTATTACCTCTCAAGATCAACAGCATTAGTGATGTTCCTGGCAGGTGTTGTGCTACTTTATTATAATTATAAGACAACCAACATTGCGGTTTTATCCACCCTGATCAAGCTGGGAACAAATGAAAAAATAGCATATGCTTTTCTTGTGGTCCCCTTATTTTTCATGTTTGTAAAATCCTCCTCTTATGTAAGCGACGGCTCAAAAAGGGTATTTTTTGCAATAAGGGCTCAGGCAGCACTTTTTGTAGTTTTCAGGATAGTATTTTCCCTGTATGGACCACTTCAAGGACTGGAAAAGATCCCCAACCTATTTATTATGCTGGGCTTGATATTGCTTGTTGTCTCACTTGTCCTGACTGCCAGTGAGAGGGATCCTGTGAAGTTTGCTGAGGCAGCTGAACTCTTCATGAAAGGATTTTTGGTAATATCAATGGGAATAAGCATCAGCGGGACCTATGCAGCACAGGCAGCAGCTGAGTATGGTTTTGGAGCTATTGAGAGTATGGTGGCGCTTTGGATCCTTTTTCTACCTGTTTCAGCCACTCTTTCTTTTGTCTGCTGCACATTGAAGCATAAGACGGCTGATGGTGAATTATGGCAGCAGCAGGGGCTTTTCAGGGTCATACCTGTTTCAGGTGTTGCTTTTTTCTTTGCTGTCTGTGTTCTTGCCGGGCTCCCGCCATTTGTAGGCTTTCCTTCAAAGCAGTTCCTTTACAGGTCTTCAAGCTACATTACCCCGCTCCTGACGATATTTCTTCTGATAGCTGCACTGATCATGCTTTTGATGTCTGTCCGCTACATATCCGGAGTAATGTTCGGAAAGCTTTCAGTAAGCTCAGAAAACATTAAAAATCACGATGTTCAGGTGATGGTTCCTCTTATCATACTTTTTATCTTTCTCGTTTATTCAACAGTGACCCCATCACTTTTCATCAACTCTATGGTCTCGCCCTCTGTCTATTCCTTGTTCAACAAGGGACAGCTGGTAAACGCTATTCACCAGGGAGGAGCTACTGAATGATATTTACGCTGGAAACAGGATATTTTATATGGAACTTTTCCGCATGGCTAAGAATTTTCCTTCTCTCTGCAGGAGCCTTCTGTCTTTTGACCTATATCATAAAACGAAAAACCGGCGGGAGCCTTGTGAACAGCAAGATGACACGAGGGTGCGACGACAGGCTTGAAGCGGGCTTCTTTGAGCTGAAAGTAAGTTCCTTCAGGGGCAAAGTCATGCAGCCATGGTTTGATTTCCCCTTTTCTCACATCTTGTCTATTGCAGTGCTTTTCCTGCTTTTTGCAGTAGCACTTTTTTCGAAAAGCGGGGTCGAATAAGATATGAATAACACAATGTTTAACATTCTCGGATATTTTTCATCATGGGTAATGATGCTTGTCACATTGATGGTTGCCCTTTTTGCAGAGGGCATTCACACATATGTTTCGGGCAGGAGTTTGAGCAGGAGAGGCATGATAGTTTCATTGCTTCCGCTTCGTGACATTTTCAGATCCATGACGGTTCCGATAAGCATCCCTGAGGCCTCAATGATAAGGTTTTCAATATACCTGCCATGTTTCGCTCTGGCCGCACTTATACCGATTGCCGCGAGCATACCGTTTTTTTCATTCCTCCCGATAATGGACAATGGCGGAGACCTGATACAGATCCTTCAGTTTGCTGCTCTTTCTGAAACACTGGCAATACTCGCAATATTCTCACTTGGCACAATTGATGCGCGTATCACAGCAGAGAGAATGGTAAGAGAGTTTGTCAAGCTTATTGTCCCGATGATTGCCGCGTTTATCTCAATTGCTTTTTACTATTCTGCCAATGGTATTCAGGGAGATCCTTTCAGCCTGAACGTCTTCACGATGGCGCTGCATATGTCCTCTTCCGCGCCCTTTTCACATGCAGGGACGCTGATTTTTATATTTGTGATATTCAGTCAGATACCTCACAGCGATGCCGGATTCGGCTGCTCGTTGCTTGAAAACTGCGAAATTCCTGACTTCAACGGGGCACCAAGGTCAATGCTCCAGCTTTGGTCGATTTTCAGGGCTTTTTTGGTAGTAGCACTGATAACCCACATCTTTTTCCCCTGGGGATATTTCAAAGGGCTTAACGCCGGTTTCAGCATTTCCTGGTGGGCGCAGGCAGTCAATTTTGCAGCTTTCTGGTCAACGGTGCTGGTGATGCGTCTCTTTGGTGTAACGCTCTGCTGGAAGGTAATGGCCCTGCTTGAAAAAATGATAAAGATAAAGAATTCCAGAGCATGGTTATGTATAATACTTACCACAGCAGCGACCCTTCTTGTAGTTTATGAAGGGATAAAAATATCAATGGAAGTAGCCGCGTTTTAAGGGCGGGGAAGCCATAGGCAAGCAGTCGATTAAAATACTGTCAAACAATGGTCAAACGGTTGTCAAACAGTAGTCAAACTATTGTTTTAAACATTGCTGAGCAGTTGCTGAGCGGTTGTAAAGACCGGCAAGCAGTCGGCAAGCAGTCGTAAAAATCGGCTAAGCAGTTGCTGAGCAATAGCTAAGCGGTCGCTAAGCAGTCGCAAGGGCAGACAAGCAGTTGGCAAGCAATTGTAAGAACCTTAGGAACCGGTCCCTCTCCGTCGTTCCCGAATGCTTAAATCGGGAATCCAGCGGCTTGGGGTTTAGTGGCTATAAATCCAGTAATAGCATGAACCTAGAGAGACTGGATCCCCGCTCAAGAGCATACGGGGATGACGGGGAGAGAAACATATGGGGATAGAAAAATGGTTATCACAATAGTTTGACTACTGTTTGACAACCGTTTGACGATAGTTTGACCGCCATTAAAAACAACTGCTTCACTACAGCTTCACCATTGTTTCACGCCGGTGTTATTCCGGCAGTTTCACAAAGGTATCCGCTGTTTCACGCCGGTGTTATTCCGGCAGCTTCACAATTGTTCCGGCAGTGATGGCATATCATATGAACTAATGGTAAACTGAACTTTTGACAGACGTTTATTTGGAAATATAGAAAGCGATCTTGGAGGTATAAACAATGGCTTTTGAAGAGGGATCAAGGAGTCTTAATTTTCTTGAAGAGATAATAACGAAAGATCTTGAAAATGGGGTGGTTGAAAGCATAATAACACGCTTTCCGCCTGAGCCCAACGGCTACCTGCACATAGGTCACGCCAAGTCTATATGCCTTAACTTTGGCCTTGCGCAGCAGTTTGGCGGGAAATGCAACCTTCGTTTTGATGACACGAATCCTGCAAAGGAAGAGACAGAGTATGTAGAATCGATAATGAACGATGTAAAGTGGCTTGGCTTTGAATGGGCAAACCTTCGGTATGCATCTGACTATTTTGATCAGTTCCATAAGTGGGCGATAGATCTTATCAAGGCCGGAAAAGCATATGTAGATGACCAGAGCGCCGATGAAATTAGGCAAAACAGAGGTACTCTGACAAAACCCGGCATAGATTCCCCATACAGGAACAGGAGCG
>JAAYHA010000184.1 GCA_012727545.1 Synergistaceae bacterium
TGCACTGATTCGCTTGAACAGATAGCAGAAGCCATCAATAAATTCCTTGATGAGGGTGCCAAGGTAATAATATGTACGGGGGGAATGAGCGTAGACGCAGACGACAGAACACCGGGAGCTATACGTTCAGTATGCAGGAAGATATCATTCCAGGGATCCCCTGCCCTGCCGGGCGCAATGCTTATGCTGGGTTACGCGAAGTCTCCAATTGACGGAGAAGATGTGGCTGTCATAGGTGCACCTGCCTGCGTTGCCTTTGATGAGAGAACAGCGCTGGACAAGCTGCTGCCCTTTGTCTTTGCAGGCATAGAGCCGGGAGACCTTGTCAGAAGATGGGGCGTGGGCGGACTTTGTGAACACTGTCCTGTCTGTCATTATCCGTCATGCTCTTTTGCAGCGGGAAGTTGATTTATTGTCTGCCGAATAGATATTTTATTTTCCGGGATCAAGATCAGTTTATTGATTTTTAATGAAGGAGCAGAAATATGAACAGAGAACTTTTAGAAATCATGCATAATGAAACAGAGGCCGGAAAGTGTGGTGTACTCTGTACAGTAACGGATGAATCAGGATCTACTCCAAGAAGCAGAGGCGCTTCTATGTGGGTCCGCCCAGACGGAAGCATAAGCGGAACGATAGGTGGAGGTCTCATAGAATATGAGGCAATAAAAAAGGCCAAAGAGCTTATCTTTTCAGGCGATACTGTTTTGCTATGGAAAAAGGATCTAACTGAAAAAGACGGTATGCTTTGTGGCGGGACAGCCTCAGTTTATATGGAAGTCATAGGGCGCGAAGACGAGCTTGTAATTTTAGGTGGCGGGCATGTTGGCAAAGCTGTTGCCGAGGTCGGAGCTTTTGCAGGATTCAGGGTCACGGTATGGGATGAGAGGGAAGAGTTTGCCAACAGAGAGAATATTCCCTGTGCCCGTACTGTGGCATGTCCTATCATAGACATATACGACAATGGGATAACTCTCCACGAAAGAAGCTATGTGGTCATAATGACACGCGGACATGCCCTGGATGCAGAGGCTGTGGCAATAACGGACAAAAAGCCCGGAGCATATTACGGAATGATCGGCTCTCGCTCAAAGATCGCCGCGTTGAGAAAAATGTTGTTGGATCGGGGCGTATCGCAGGAACATCTCGACCGTATACACCAACCGATAGGACTTCCCATAAAAGCAGAGACTCCGGAAGAGATCGCAGTCTCTATCCTTGCCGAGATCATAGCGGTCAAACGGGGCGGCGATACCGCCGGCCTCAGAAGCAACGGCCGGTCATAAGAAGGGTCTTTATCAGAGCACACAAAAACAGGAGGGGAGCGAATGCTCCCCTCCGATCATTCAGCAGCTTGTCAGTTTTCTTTTGCGGTACCGTCTTCGAGCTCGGCAAGATCTTCCATCGTTATCTTTTTGTAGCCCTTCGGTTGCGAAAAAAACTCTGCGGGCGGCCTGCCCAGTTTGATGTTTACGTATTCGTAAGATGTTTTTCCGTCGAGTGACTGTGTCTTTACAGGCACAGGAAAGTTGTCCCTGTACCATTCATGATACCGGTCCCTGCTCTCTCCGTTGTTGTATTTGACTGTGACAAGGTATTTTTTGAGCCTGTAGCTGTCAACCATTTCATGCTCAATAAATTCCTTCGAAAGATCGCCTGTGTCCATTTCATGGGCCCCGGCGTAATTTTGCTTAGGTTCGCCAAGATATGGCTGTTCAACGTACTTCCTGAGTTTTGGGAATATCAGCCATATCACTTTTTTATCGTGCCTGGTTACTACGACCTCGTCACTTCCCTCGAGTTCGTATCGTGACATGTTTTCCGCTACGAATATCTTTCCCCTCTGCTCCACACCGTTGTCCTTCTCAATAATAAGCGCGCTGAATTCAACGGCATCAGATGACCAGGAACTCGCTGGGATCATCAAGGAAAAAAGCATTATTGCAATTATAATCAGACGACGCATGCGATCACCTTTTCAGTATGGATTTGGGGTCAATTATACAGACACGATCATTGACCGCATCGTCCTCTTTGCTTATTAGATCCGCAGCACTCTTCAATGGTTCGGTATGATCCTTGCTGTCGGAGGCTCTATGCTCGTTACGATCTGATGGCACCAAACACCTCAGCTGGCTTCGATGATCTCTGACAGTTCACGTATAAACGTTCCCGGGGCCATTTTCGGAAGTTTTTCAACTGTCAGGAAGACTCCGTCCATGTAAATATCACTTGTGTGATCCTGGACCGATATCCTTATGATCTCGTCCTGCCTGCCCAGAAGCACTTCATGTTCGGAGTATGGACCCGGCCATGGAAGCCGCTGTGAGAGGACCGGGACGTCTGATATTCTTGCGCCCAGTACTCCGGGATAGACTTCTTTACTTTCAACCGGTCCCTGTTCTCCGGAAGCCGCTTTTGCAAGGCTTCCTGCAGTTCCGCTGGGAGCGTTGGCCATTCCGGGGAAATGGCGGTCGATTATGCTCACGTATGGGTAATACCCGCGTACTTTTTTGATAAAATCCCTTACAAGACTTATCCCCAGGCCGTAATTTGATATCACAGACCAGCGAAGCCCCTTTTCCTTTACTTCTTTAATGAACGGCGCAAGGTCGTCGTCAGTCAGCCCTGTCGTGCCGATAACGGCATTGAGACCTTTCTCTGCGTAGAGTTTCAGGTTTCCCGGCAGCACAGGAGTTGCAGAAAAATCTATTACTATGTCAGGCTTTGTGGTTTCGATCCCGGCCTTCAGATCGTTGGTGGCAATAATTCCTATCGGACCTATCCCGGCAATTTCACCAAGGTCCTCTCCGGTCTCCTTGCACCATCCACCGACGAGTTCCGCCCACTCGATATGCTGCATGGTCCTAACAAGGGTCTTGCCTACGTTGCCGGATGCGCCCGAAACAAAGATTTTCATCAACATTCCTCCAGTCTCTTTGTTAGATGATACAGAGTAACTATAATTTTAGCCTATAAGCAAGTATAGTATAAGTGGTGCAAAACATTACGGCAAAGGGGGCCCGAAGCATATGAAAACGTTTTACAGCTACACTTACCGCGGTGTAGGGAAAATTGAGATCGGGACAGAATCAGAGCGTATAACCGATGTCCATTTTGCGAA
>JAAYHA010000019.1 GCA_012727545.1 Synergistaceae bacterium
GTTGTGATTTTGGGATGATCCTCTCTTATCAAAGAAAGCGCGTTTTCGTTGAGATCAACTACAGTTACATCGAAACTCGTGCTCATATCTGAGGCTATTATGCTGCCTACCAGCCCTGCTCCGATCTGTACTGCTTTCATAAAGACACCTCCGCCTAAGGAATATTAATTTTATTTTAGCCTGATAAAGTATCTTATGCTCCCGGTCATGACCTGCTATAGTTCCAGACGTTTGAATCCTTGAGGGGCTCAGGGTTTCCTGTGATAACTATCCTGTCGTCTTTAAAGTCTATTTTTGATATCCTTACAGGAAAAGGGATCCTCTCTCTTTCTATAAGCGGGTTTATTCGTTGAAGAAGCTGCGATGTCAGATATTCGGGCTGTTTGACCCCCGCTACGAAGAGTGTGGTGTCTGTCAGACTGAGTCCTCTCTCGTCAAAGGAGAGTTTGGAAAGTACCTCCATCCTTATGTTGAATGTAAAAAGGAATGTCGCAACGTAGGACCCTGATACACGTATGCCGTTCTTTGAAAAGTCGCATTCAAGGTTTTTGAATCCCTTGATGTCTTCCATCTCTTTACTCGTGTACTCTCTGAAGTCTTTTTCAAGGAGCACTACTTCCCCCCTTGAGTAATGGATCATGTCTGCAAGCTTATACTTATGGTTTTCATCATTTTCATCAATTTCGTTGGGGGGTTCCTTCATCATTGCGTAGAGAGAGACGCTCTCGATCCTTACGCCTTTGATAACTATCCCTGTTGCCTTGGCATAAAGAAAGCTCCCTCCGCCTGTCGCCTGGACTGTAAGTTTTTCAGGGTCGAACTCTTTTACAAGAAGCTTCCCTACCTTTTCTTCTATGCGTTCCTGAGCAGCTGAAGCTGAAGGGAAAATGAACAACGCTGCAATGACAAACAAAAAAACGAAAAGGTTCAGTGAGCGCACTTTTGAAGGGTCAGCAGAAACGTGCATTGTCTCTATCAATCCTCTCTACGGATAGCATACTCGAACATTCTACCACTTAGGAGATACTTAAAATTGGTATTACATGCAAAAACTATCTAGTAATATTTCTTATTTTATGTCTATGAAGATTACACATAATAGTCGATCCAAATGTGTATTTTACTCTGAAAATCATCAATACTAATAATATTGCTCGTTCAAGTTTTTGTCTTTTGACATAAAATCTCGACCCTACTTAGAGATCAGGACTTTCATCAACATTCTGATGTAATTTTCCTTCAACTCTCTCATATCCGTGTTTTTAAGCCTGATGCAGCCCTCTGTTATATCTTTGCCAATTGAATCAGGATCATGGGTCCCATGGATCCCTATGCCTTTCCAGGGAGTTTTTAGTCGGATGAACCAAGGACCGTATGCCCCATTTATCATTCCTTTTCCGTCCCTGAAGTCATGTACCCAACCTGTTGAGTTCTGTATCTGCGATACCTCAAAGCTGCCCTCAGGCGTCCTGTTGTCCCCTGAACGTTCTTTCTGTCCCGTATTCCTTCCGACGGCAACAAAGTACTTCTTTATTGTTTCATCACCCTTCATTACATACAGGGTGTACTCGCTTTTAACTATCTTCAGCCACAGTGAATCGTCTTGTACGGAAAGGCCGGCGGAACCGCTTTCGGTCGCAGCATGAAGGATCTCACTCCCTAACGGGAGAATGATGAAGATAAAGGTGAGGCAAATAAGTTTGAGGAAATTCAAAATGCTTTTGTTGTTATACATGGGATCTTCCTTTACCCCTCTGTTTTTAAAAAATGACAGTCTCGCTCTCTTTCGCCCCAATCCCGTGCAGAGTCTCCTTAAAGATAGCTTTCATCAGGAGAAGATCAGAAGACCTTGTACTTTGATGGCTGAAACGTGCTCAACTTCGTTATGATGTCTTCTTTCTTGCCTTGACTGCCGATCTGTTTGCAAGAGACTCCAAGACACCTTCTTCAACAATGACTTCTGTGTTAATTCTATCATTTGCACAGTCCCTTGTTTTAATGTAATAACCTAATATATTTAATTCACCGATGTAAAGAGGTATCGTGTGAGGTAAAATGTTATGTATTCATAGTTAAAGAAATGGAGGGCTGCATGATGTACAAGTTCAAAGCACGGTTTATTAAGAGTTTAATTTTTACTCTGGCTTCGCTCTTCATCTTCTGTACCCCATCATCATCAAATTCAGAGGACCTGCAGGGCATATCATTGCTTGGCATATATGTTTCAGGCCAAGAAAGGCTTATGGTGAGAGAAAACAAAGGCATCCTTGAGGTCCTCTGCGACACAGAGAAGAAAGAAGAAAAAATGTTCACTACCTATACCAGTTTTCCGCTCATACAGACAGGGGTAAATAAGTACACTTTATTAAACAGCAATCCGTTGAAAAATGAACGGCTGAAAGCTGATTTTAACATAGATGCAGGTGGTAAGGGGTCTTCTCTGACTGTCGGCGGGAAAAAATTCCACAGAAAATTTTTTGACGTTGAAATGGGCAGGACATTCAAGATCAAGCCACTTATGAGAGAGGAAGAGCTTAGGGAACGTGCTCTGGCGGCTGCTCCTCCTGCTGAGCCGGGAGAGTTTTTAAAACCTGACCTTATAGAACTGATAAGGCTGGACCCAACAATAAAAACAGATATCCTTTACGCAACAGAAAACAACTTCATGGGCATTCGCCTCTATGATCAGCCGCGCGCTTTTCTCCAAAGGCAAGCTGCAGCTGCACTGGTAAAGGCAAACAGCAAGCTTTCTGAATATGGTTACGGACTGATAGTATACGATGCTTACAGGCCCTGGTACGTGACAAAGATGTTTTACGACGCCACACCTGACCACCAAAAGGATTTTGTGGCAAACCCGTTACAGGGGTCAAGACATAACCGTGGAGGAGCAGTTGATGTAGGGCTCTACGATCTTAAAACCGGACAAACGATCGACATGGGAAGCGGTTACGATGAGTTTTCGATACGAGCCCACCCTGATTATCCGGGAGGAACTTCAGAGCAGCGTGAACTGAGGAACAAACTGCGTGTCATAATGGAAGGAGAGGGTTTTAAGGTTTTTCATAATGAATGGTGGCATTTCGACTACCGGATGTGGAAAAAATATCCGATCATGAACCTTAGGTTCGAGGAAATATAAAATATTAGTCGATCCATAATTACACTAAGGAGGGATGAACATGTTTGAATTCATAAACAGGATCATCAAAGCAGCCAACAGATATACGTTCTGGGACTACTTCTTCCTTAAAACTACGGTCCTCGTTTTTGGCATCTTGATAGGCACATATTTCGCAAGCTTTTTTATTGACCACACTCTCTTCCTGTGGCTGGTATTCCTTGTGACATATGTTTATATCATGTACAGGACTTTTATCAAGCACATGAAATGAGACTCCAATAATAGAGTCATGGCCAAACATAAGAGGCACCCCAAAAGGGATGCCTCTTATGTTGATCCTTTCGGATCAAAATCATAAATTTCTTTTGCTTGCGATCAGTCTTCTATGCCGGCGTATTCTTTGGCTTTTTCCAGAGCCTTCAGCAGCTGCTTTTCATACTTTGCCGGCACATCAAAACTTTTGAGCTTTTCCATATTGAATATTTGCGCCTGGTCCATGCTTCCGGCAGAAAATCTGCCCCCGCCGCCACCGCCTTTTGACCTCCTGCGGATCTTTTCGAGCTCAGAATTCAGAGCCCTCAATACCTCTTTTGCCATCGTCCTGGAAGGATGTTTCGAGTCCTTGCACAGTTCTCTTATCTCTTCGTTGATTCTTTTCGCTTCATCGTACAGCATAATATATTCTCCTGTTCTCAACAGGGAAAAGCCAGTTATTTTTGCCTTCTGCCTAGACCCCTTATCGTTCCGGCTTAATTATTCAGACCGATCTATTATAAACTTCCTTGATGTAAAAATGGAGTACCGTCTTTTTAGGATACCATATTTCTCATATTTTTTCATTTTTATCGGACAATGTCTGAAAATTCAGGGCAAAAAAGATGAGAGATCCATTATCAGATCTCCCATCATTATACGTTACTGTCTTTTTTTATAAAAAACGGGCAGCTATTGGATCTTAATTTTTAAAGCTGTATCTCAAATCTTTTCTCTGTTCCGTTTCTGGAGATAGATAACGTTATCAACGACCTAGACTGATGCCTGTTTGAAATGTAGTCACTGAACCAGGCAGGGTCAAAATTCCTTGTTTCATATACATCCACTTTGAGCAAGACATCTCCCGGCCTTATGCCGGCATAGTATGCCGCCGTGCCCTTGCCGACTTCCCTGATGATCATATGCCCGGAAGGGCTTCGCGTTGACCTGTCAAGCTCAAACCCTGCATATTGCAGTGTACCACCCTGATCAGATACGATCATTACAGCAGGAGTGTAGCTCGGTACTACCGGCACCTGACGTACTCCTTCCGAAGGAAGCGGAGCGGTCTGGCCTGCGGACCCTGAATAATAATCACTCTCCTCCGCTGCAAGTGAATACTCCGGAACTGATATTCGGGCATACACCTTTCTGTTCTCAGGAAGGAAAGTGTAAGATATCTGGCTGCCGTCGTAGAAGCCGTCAACTTTTAAGACCAGCAACCCGCTCCTTACGTCAATATTCGTTCTCTTTCCCTCTCCGTCCCATGTTTTCGCAAGAAGAGCGGCTGCCTGCTCCGAACCATACTCTGAAGCCATTTTGGAAGCTCGGGCTGCCTCTGTTTTTGCGTTTTGGCTGATCCTGGCTTTAATGTCGCTTATCTGTCTTTCACGCGCATAACTGTTCGAGTAAGAATAGTCGTTTCTGTCTGGGCTTGAATAGGGGACATTAGCAGACGGAGAATACTGCGGAGCCCTGTTCATATTTGATATCATTGTGCCAATGAGCAACCCTGCTCCAATGCTGATCCATATGTCATTGTTGTTGTAGTGCCTATAACTCCTGTAGCGGGGATAGTTGTAATATCCCGGGCGGTAGTACGGGCGGAATATAGGTCTTGGCGGAGGTCCGGGATAATGTCCTGGCCTGTGTCCGGGACGAGGTGCTGCCTGTGCCGCAGGTACAGCAAACAGGCATATCATTACTGCGATAGAAATTATTCTTGACTTCATCTTCAATACACCCCTTTGCAGCATAGCCATTAAATGGCATAAACGATCAGAGCCAACATGCCAATTCTTAACTGTATCTGATTTTACCTCTATATTTTATGACAGAAATGTGTGAATTTTATGTGGATTTTGTGAGTTGATCCCTGAAAGCTGTGATCCCCATAATTTAAACCGAAACGGCCTGAATACTCAACATTATATTTTGTTATAAAAACGACACATTGTCCTTACATTAGGCCACTTCAATATTTAATGTAAGTTATTTAATTTTTTAGTGATTAATTAGTTGCCATAAGGTCAATTATTAAAGTCATAAGACCTAAATTTAAACCTAATGCTTAAATTACTGTTGACGTCATCCTCCTGCTGATGTAGTTTATATAAATAAACAGCAGGAATGAGGGTATCCAAATCAATGGATCTAATAAAAAACAATCATCAAGAAACTGAAGCCACCTTTGTCCGGTCAGTCTATAACTCTATGTTCAATTTCACTCAGGACGCCATATCCCTTCTTGACACTGAACTGAATATCATCAGAGCAAACATCCCCTTTATGAACATCGCCCGAAACTATTCACCCTCAACAGAAATAAGTCATATTTTTGACCTTATACGCAACGAGGACGACAGAAGATGTTTTTTATCTGTGATCGATGACAACATCGTGTCCCGGGAGATCACGCTTGACTCTTTGCAGGAAAAGGAGCCTTGTGTTCTACATATAAAACTCGGCCCGATAAAAGACAATGGGAGGATAATAGGTGCATATGCCATTTTCGTGGACATAACCGATTTCAAAAAAAGGGAAAACGAACTCAACAGACGTTTCAAACTAATATGCAACCTGGTCGATAACGCCAACCTTGGGATCGTAATCATTGGACAGGATCACAAAGTTATAGAGTCCAACGATCGTTTTTGTGAAATGATCGGATACTCACATGAGGAAATAACTGATCTCCATTCATGGGATTGGGAATATTTGGCTGATGAAAATGCGATAAGGAAGGGATTCGCCGACCTTTCAGAGGTTCGTTATACTTTTGACACTATTCACAAAAGAAAAGACGGTACGACCTATCATGCCACTGTCTCCGCATCCGGCGCTGATGTTTTTGGTGACGGAAACGACGTGATAATGTGTATCAGCGAAGATATCACCGCAAAAAAAGAAATGGAAGAAAAATTGAGACTCAGCGAGACAAAATTCAGGACATACTTAGAAAATGCTGCAGATATGATCCTGACTGTGGATATTGATGGAAAAATTAATTATGTCTCACCTAACTGTGAAAGAATATGCGGTTTCAATGCTGATGAGATCATAAATAAACGGGCTGCAGATTTTTTTATAACCGAGAAAACTGAGTCTGAAAAAGATCCATTCGGCACACTATTTATAGATGACAATAATAATAAATACCGTTCTTTTAAAATAATGCACAGAGATGGTTCTTTTCACTGGTATGGAGTTACTATTTCTAAAACAAGCGACGTGAACGGCAAGGATATAATTATCTGCAACACAAGAAATATCGATGAAAGTATTGAGAAAGAAAAGAAGCTGGAATATTTAAGTCTCTATGACCACCTTACCGGCGTTCCCAACAAAGCTTTTTTCGATGCGATGCTTAAAAGGGCTCAGACAAGCGCTCATAGACCTTTGTCGCTTCTCGTCTGTGATCTTGATTATTTGAAAACAATAAATGACGAACACGGACACGCAAAGGGTGACGAAATACTCCAAAAAACTGCGCAGCTCATCCAGTCATCTTTGCGCAAAGCCGACTTCATCTCAAGGGTAGGCGGAGATGAATTTGCTGTCATCCTTCCCGGAGCTGGCCAAAAAGAAGCAATGTCTGTAGTCAAAAGGATCTATCGCACATTTAAAGATCATAATTCTCTAAAAGGGGCCTTCCCTTTCAACATATCTATTGGTATTGCAACAGTAAACGATCCATTAACATCATTAAAGGATGCCTTAAACGAGGCTGACTTGAACATGTACTCAAGAAAACATATAAATAAGGGTGAGCTTCAGAGATAAAAATGTCCATATGGACTTTGATGCACTGTTCACAATCTCCTTTATGTAATATAATTTAGCGGTTTATTCAATATATCACCATCCTGAAAACAACTTGGGTGATTTTATTCATGTTCAAAAAGACGGTCGGATCTACGCGCTTGAATAACAGTGCTTTTAACAAATATTTTTTGGCGGCTTCCTTGATATTTTTTATTTTTGCGGCTAACCACGTATACAGTACTTGGAAAGAATACATGTCCAGGGAATTGTCTTATGCCGTAATACTGGCGGAATCAACAGGGGCTTTTATATCTCAGGATCAAATCTCTTCCCTGTATCATACAAACGACATTGAACATAATGACCGGTACATATTTTTAAAAAAGAGCTTACAAAACCTGGAGGACTCAGTTCCCCAGGTTTCATCTGCATACCTTCTTTCAAAAATTGACGGCAAAGTACACTTTCTTGTTGATTCTGCAAACCGGGAAAAGATCAATGACTCTGCAAATTCAGCTTTCTTCCCTGATGAAAAAGAAGATCACATTCTGCAGTTCTTTGAAGGAGGGGCTCCCTCCCCTAATGGTTCTGTCCACAATGACGGAGAGATAACCAGCGTTTATGCCCCTGTACTGAGTAACACAAACGGTGATGCAACAGCCGTTATTGGCATAGACTATTACACTAAAGCTCTCAGGGCTGAAGCGATGAAGAGGGCCTTAAATTCAACTATGACTGTCCTTGCGCTATTTATACTTCTTCTTGCAGGATATATGATCATCATCAAAAATGTCTGTATACAGTCTATAGGCGAAAAACTGCAGGAAAGTGAGTACCTTTTGAAGAATGTCTTTCAGAGAATACCGGTTGGTATAGCAGCCGGTAACAGATTTGGTAATTTCTCTGAGATAAACCCAACCTTTGAGAAGATAATCGGATGGTCAAAGGAGCAACTTAAAGGCTGCGACTGGAAAAAAATAACACATCCGGATGACCTTCCCCAAAATATTGAAAAATACGAAAAGTTTATAAAAAGAGAGGTCAGCGAATACTCGATTGAGAAAAGAGTTATGAGATACGATGGCTCATACTCCTGGATAAGCTTTGAAGTGGCTGCTCTTGACGAATCAGGGGAAGACGACCGGCTGCACATGTGGATCATCCAGGATATAAATGAGAGAAAGATAGCAAAAGAGGCCCTGGAAGAAAGTGAACGAAGCAAATCCGTGCTTCTTGCAAACCTGCCCGGGATGGCTTACAGATGCCTTTATGACAGAAAGTGGACTCTGCTTTTTGTATCAGAAGGTTGCTACGAACTGACAGGATACAGACCTGAAGACCTTGTAAACAGCAAAGAACGGTCTTTCAACGACCTTATCAAGGAAGAGTACAAGGAAACGCTCTGGCTTGAATGGGGAAGGATCCTCGCCCAACACAGCACCTTCAGGAGTGAATATTTCATAACAACTGCATCAGGAGAGAGCAAATGGGTCCTTGAAACAGGACAGGGGGTCTATCGCAGCGACGGAAGCGTCGAAGCAATAGAAGGAATAATCATCGACATATCAAACCTCAAGAAAAAAGAGGAAGAGATCCAATACATAAATGATCATGATCATCTTACTGATCTTTACAACAGGCAGTACTTTGAAAAAAAACTGTCGGGTATGAACAAAAAAGAGAACCTCCCTTTATCGATACTAGTGGCAGACATAAACGGTCTTCACCTTATAAACGAGGCGTTCGGACAGCATGAGGGCGACCTGGTAATAACAAAATCAGCAAGGATCATCCAGGGCTGCTGCAGGGAAAAGGATATCACAGCCAGGATAGGCGGAGATGAATTTGGGATCATTATGCCGCAGACCGGAAACACTGAAGCTCACGAACTGCTCGACATGATAAAAGAGGCTTGTGTCAGGTACAACGAGAACAACAGGTCCAGATCGCCGGAAATAAATATCTCTATGGGTTACTCCACAATAGAGGAAGAGCTCGAACTTGTCGAAGATGCTATGAAGACTGCAAATGAATATATGAGAAACAGAAAACTATTCTCTCAGCAAAGCTCTTACAGCGACATAATCTCATCCATAATGACAACAGTCTACGAAAAATCACAGGAGACGGAAAAACACGCAGAACGTCTGGCAGAACTCTCTACAAAGACCGGCAGGATGCTAAACCTCATGGAGAAGGACCTTGGAGAGCTCCAACTTCTTGGCATGCTCCACGACATAGGTAAGATAGGAATAGACGACAAAATACTGAACAAGCCCGGAAAGCTGACTGAAGAAGAATGGGTCATCATGAAGAGGCATCCGGAGATAGGTTACAGAATAGCTAAAGCTTCACACAAGCTGTCCAGAATTGCCGATTACATCCTTTCCCATCACGAAAGATGGGACGGTGCCGGGTACCCTAAAGGACTGAAGGGCGAGGATATCCCACTGCTTTCAAGGATACTGGCTGTAGCGGATGCTTACGATGCGATGACAGAGGACAGAGTCTATCGAAAGGCTATGTCAAAAAAACAGGCTATAGAAGAGATTAAGAAAAATTCAGGGAGCCAGTTTGATCCTTTGATCGCCAAAATATTCATTGAGAGCGTCCTTATGGAAGAAGACTGCTTACCACCGGGGAAATAAAATAATGTTATGCTTCTGCTTGACTCTTTCTGAAAAACATTGAGGAAGCAACAGCACACATCACAATAACAGACCCTGCCAACTCATATCCTGACGGCATCTGATCAAGCAGCAGAAATGCCAGTATCAGTGCAAAAACTATTTCGAGGGTGCATATCAGGCTCGCAGTTGACGGAGGAATATATTTCAAAGAAGAGAACAGACAGCCGAAGCCAACTAGCCCTGCAAAAGCAGCAGGATATTGCAATATCAGAAACAACCCCGGCGTCATTACTTTTATGTCAGACCATCCGCCCAGAACTGAGTTCAAAGAGATCAGCAATGCCCCGCCTAAAAGGTAGCTGTAGAAGAGCTGAAGTATCGGGTCTGATTTGCTCTTTTTCCCCATTGATCTCGAAACAAGAGCCTGTCCTGAAAATCCAATTACTGAAACGATCCCCCAAACGACCCCTGCCACAGAAATGGGACTGTCGTCAACATTTCCTGATCCAAACCCCACATAAAGGCCAATAAGCACAAGGAATCCGCCGAGGACCTCGACAAACGACGGCCTTTCCTTTGTTATCAAAAAAGCACCTGCCATTGTTACCAGAGGAAATGTGTAGTGGAGCATCAGAGCCTTTGGGACCGAAAGATAAGAACATGACATCATAAAACCTGTTGCGTTCAGCACAACGGTAAAAAGCCCCAGAATGAAGTACATGGTAAACATCCTGCGGGATAGTGCAAA
>JAAYHA010000185.1 GCA_012727545.1 Synergistaceae bacterium
GCTGCGGCAGTTCCTCCGGCTGTACCGAGCAGGTGCATACCCTTTGTCTTTTCAACGATGATCGGGACCATTTTCTTTTGCTGGGCCATGAGCCTTTTGGGGTCAGCTATCTCTGTCTCCATGTTTCCGATAACTGCCACGGCCTTTAGTTTCTTGGATCCCATTACGGCTCCGAATCCACACCTTCCGCTCATTCTGGCATTTTCTCCGTCATGGCCTATGCATGATATGGGTACCAGTCTCTCTCCGGCAACACCTATACAGGACGTCTCACATGACGGGCCCAACCTTTCCTTCATTTGTTCGTCTGTGCAGAAGGTATCTTTTCCCCACAGGTCACCTGCGGGCTCTATGGTCACGTTGTCTTCCCTTATGACAATGATGACAGGCTTATCAGACATCCCTTTGACAATAAGGCCGTCCCAGCCTGAACGTTTCAACGCTGTCCCAAATCTGCCGCCGGCATCGCTCTCTCCGAATACTCCGGTCAGGGGAGACTTAGAAGTGATCTCGTGCCGCCCGGAGGTCGGTACCTTCGTTCCTGTAAATGGTCCGGTCATCCATATTATCGGGTTGTCCGGACCGAGTGGGTCTGTCTCGGGTCCTGTCATGTCGAACAAAAGCCTGGCACCTATACCGCTTCCGCCAAGGTAATCCCTGTACAGCCTTTCATCAGGAGTTATTGCAGTTATGGCGCTTTCGGACAGGTCGATGGAAAGGATCCTGCCCCAATATCCTTTCATGCTAGTACCCCAGTTCTTCGCCCACAATTATGACATGGCATTCCCTGCCAAAGGGAGGACGTTCCATCATAGTGACTATTCTGCAGACCCTCTCTGTGCTGTTGCAGTTTACGCAGTGGCCGACTGATGCACAGGGAGCCTTTCCGTTCAAACGTATGACATTCGGCGGAGTCGCAGCGTCACGGACCCTTTTAAGAGCGGTCGGAATATCTGTGGTGATCTTGTTTATCCCTACGATATAGAGCAGCTTACCCGGAGCCCAGGCCATAGCTCCTACCCTGTTGCCTGTCCCGTCGATATTCACAAATACCCCCTCATCGGCAGTCAGGGCGTTGGTGCTAGTTACGAACCAGTCCGAGGAGAGTTCCTCCAAAAACCTGGCAGCTTTTCCTTCCGGCTTGAGATCGGGATCCCAGTGGACAGATACCTTAGAGCCTCTTTTTTTTAGCTCGTCGATCAATCCCACCTGCCTGACGGTAACTGTGCCCGGTACTCCGACTGAGGCACCCTCAGGTATAAGTTTCAATGCAGCCTTAAGGGCCTCTTCTTTATTTTTCACATACCAGGCCGAATATCCGAGGCTGTTCAGTTTTTTGCATACAGTCTCTCCAAGTTTTTCGTACCCTGCTAGTTTCGCTTCGTTCAGATCCACAGCATTCACTCCTTTTCTGGATTGTGATAAAAAATGTTTTCTCATTTTAATTTTTCATCGCAAGACACAATGGTCTTTTTAAAATCTTTAAGCCACTGGTTTCCCGCTCAGTAGCATGCGGGAAAGACGGTGGGAGGACATCGTTATATAAATTAATATGCTACAATCATACAGTTTTTGCTTTTAACGGTCTATACTTATCCTAAAGACAACCGGCAGGGGAGGACTGATCTTGAAAAACTCAGCGATAATGAAAACCGCAAAAAAAGAGACATTTATCGTACTCGGCCTATATATTCTCTTTTTCGCATGGTGGTATGTGACAGCATATAGTTTCGGGGACGATCCATCAGAATACAGATATATATTTGGTTTCCCGGAATGGTTTTTTTACAGCTGCATAGTCGGATACATCGGTATTTCTGTCCTTCTGTGGATATGCGTGAGGCTCTTTTTCACTGAAGTTGATCTTGAAGAAAAGAAAGAGGTCACAAAAAATGATTGACCGTGCCGGCATGATTTTGCCTCTTGTCCTTTATCTTGCTTTCATAATGGGTATAGCCTTCTGGGGAAACACTTTCTCAAGAAAAA
>JAAYHA010000186.1 GCA_012727545.1 Synergistaceae bacterium
ACAGTCACCTTTGTTGCCCCTAGCAAGACCTTCAATATCGCAGGAATGAATTCTTCAGTTGCCCTGATCCCTGATGAAAAACTCAGAGCACGCTACGTCTCTGTGCTGAAGAGGCTGCACCTGAGCTCGCTTAGCATACTTGGACTTACTGCAATGGAGACGGCCTACGCAAAATGTGCCGGATGGCTTGACGAACTTATGGCATATCTGGAAGAAAACAGGAACTTTACAGAAAAATTTGTGCGGGAACGGATGCCTAAGGCGAAGATGGACCACCCGGAAGGGACCTACATATTCTGGATAGATTTCAGGGGCTACGGATTTGATTCGGAGAAGCTAATGGACTTCCTTGTCAACGAGGCCGGAGTCGCGCTTAACAATGGGCGGAACTTCGGGACCGAAGGGGACGGGTTTGCAAGGATAAACATAGGTACAAACCGCGAGATGCTGAAAGAGGCACTGGAAAAGATCGCAAAGGCACTTAACGCGAAATATTGATCTTTTAGAACATCACTTGATTATAAAAATCAACAGGGAGGAATTTTTTTATGGCTAAAAAAGAGCCGCTTGTACGTTACTGTCGTTTCTGGGTAGATGGCAGGACTTATTCGGGCAAGATCCGTGACAATTCTGTCGACATCGTTGAGGGAGATCCTTTTACGGGGTTTTCTCCCATAAGGCTGAGCTACCCGATAGACAGGGTCAAGTTCCTGCCGCCCTTCATGCCCAAGAAGATATGGTGTGTGGGGCGCAACTATTTGGGACATGTGAAGGAACTGAACAACGAAGTCCCGAAGGAGCCGCTTATCTTTATGAAGTCTGTCTCAGCGATAATAGGTGCCAACGATTTTATACGGATCCCCGAATGGGCTGGACGGATCGACTACGAAGGCGAGCTTGCCGTGATAATCGGCAAAGCCGGACATAACATAAAGGAAGAGGATGCTTTTGACTATGTCCTCGGCTACTCGATCATGAACGACGTAACTGCCAGGGAACTTCAGAATTCCGATGGACAGTGGACGAGGGCAAAAAGCTTTGATACTTTTGCTCCGTTCGGGCCGGCGGTGCTGATAACAGATAAGATGCCTGAGGAAGCAGTGATAAGTACTACCCTCAACGGAAAGACAGTACAGGAAGCCTCCTTTTCTCAGATGATCTTTCCCATACCAAGGCTTATATCCCATATAAGCAGGTTTGCAACGCTTGAACCGGGTGATGTAATTGCGAGCGGAACACCGCAGGGAGTGGGTCCCATGAAGGTTGGAGATCTGGTCGAGGTGAATATCGAAGGGATAGGAAGCCTGAGGAACATCTGCGCAAATTGAGCGTAAGGCGGGTCTGAAACTTAATAAAATGGGCGGACCGTTGAGGTCCGCCTTTGTTTTAGGATTTCATGCCGAGGGATATTATCTTTGTGAAGGCCTTTTCGGGAGTGAGATCGAGGTATTCAACCTTTTCCTCGGGGAAGAAGAAGACCAGCCCGGTAGTCGGGTTAGGAGATGTAGGCACAAAGATGGTCACCCTTGGGCTGCCGTCCTCTGCAGTTTCCCTCTTTGTGACAAAGCCGATTATGTAGCCGTCTCCGCACGGCACTTTGGCAGTTCCGAGGTAGCCTCTTTCGCCGCCTCCCGCTGTAAAGGTCTGGACCATCTCCTGAAAAGTCGAATACCATCCGCCGACCACAGGTATCTTTGAGATCACCTGGTCAACTATGTTGAGGATCCACTTTTCTTTTCTTCTGAGCTTTCTGCCTGTATATATGAGCAGAAAAACTATGAAAACTGTCACTGCCA
>JAAYHA010000187.1 GCA_012727545.1 Synergistaceae bacterium
CGTTTTCCCTCATAAGCACAGCAAGCAGCTTGCGTAAGCGCTCAATAAGGTCAGAAATCTCCAGTAGGCTTTGTTTGTCTTCATGCTTGAAAAGGCTGTGAGAAGCGACGATGTCGGCAAAAAGGTCAATATCACCGATATTTTCTGCCGAATGAGACACTTCGTCAGGCAGTTTAAGGTTTAGTTTCACATATGATTCAAACTCAGAAAGCACAGCGCGTCGAAGGGCTTCTGCCTGATTTGTGTGTGCTGTGTTTGTCGATGGTATCTTTTCAAGCTCTGCCTCAAGAAAGCTGTCTCCGGAAATGAAGTGTACAGCTCTGCATCTCCATCCTCCTTCAAGGACTGCCTTGATCGTGCCGTCAGGCATGCGCACTGTCTGGAGGACTTTGCAGAGAGTCCCTGTTGAGTTGAGTTCATCCGGTTCAGGGTTTTCTGTCAGGGAATTTTTCTGAGCGGTGATGAAAACAAGGTGTCCCCTTGCGTTCGCCTCTTCAAGCGCACGGACAGAACGCGGCCTCCCCACGAAGAGAGGTGCTATAACTCCGGGAAAGACTACCATATCCCTTACGGGAACAACGGGATGTATATGCATGGATCAGACAGCCTCTTTTTCGTCTTTGGAAGACTGAACAGGCTTCTCCAGCCCTTTTACTACATCCTTTGTCACAGTAAGTCTTTTGATGCCTGATGACTTGTCAGGGAGTTCATACTGCATGTCAAGCATAAGGGATTCGAGGATCGTCCGCAGTCCTCTTGCGCCTGTATTCAGTTTTGCCCCTTTTTCCGCTATTGTATGTACAGCATCATCAGTAAAGACAAGATCAATCCCTTCAAGGGAGAAAAGCTTCTTATACTGCTTCAGCGGCGCATTTTTGGGTTCAAGCAGGATCCTTATCAGGGCTTCTTCAGTAAGGGCTTCAAGGGCCACGAGAACAGGCAGTCTTCCTATAAACTCAGGTATGAACCCATAGGAGCGCAGGTCGTCCGGCTGGAGCTTCTTCAGCAGTTCATAAGAAGAATTCTGATTTAGGTTTTTGGTAAGGTCGCCGCCAAAGCCGAGAGACTTTTCACTTGTTCTTTTTGCGATCAGCTTCTCAAGTCCGTCAAATGCGCCTCCGCATATGAAGAGAATATTGCTAGTGTCCATGGGTATCATTTCCTGGCTTGGGTGTTTGCGTCCGCCTTTGGGCGGGATGTTGGCCACCGTGCCTTCGATTATCTTAAGCAGGGCCTGCTGAACTCCCTCACCGGAGACATCGCGTGTAATGGAGACTGATTCCGATTTTCTTGATATTTTGTCTATTTCATCAATGTAAATGATCCCCCGCTGTGCAGCGGTAATATCAAAATCAGCTGCCTGCAGAAGCCTTAACAGAATGTTTTCAACGTCCTCACCTACATAACCGGCTTCGGTAAGAGTTGTTGCATCAGTCATTGCAAAGGGAACATTCAGCATCCTGGCCAGTGTCTGGGCAAGAAGGGTTTTCCCGCAGCCTGTAGGACCGACAAGGAGAACATTGCTCTTTGGCAATTCCACGTCGTCATCCTCGGTACAGATATTGGTTATCCGCTGATAATGGTTATAAACTGCCACAGACAGTACCTTCTTGGCGTGATCCTGACCGATCACATACTGGTCGAGGAACTCCTTGATCTCCTTTGGTTTTGGCAGTTTTTCCAAAACAGGGACTGAAGTGTAATCGGGCTTTGCTTTGCTTATCGCATTATCCTTGAAAGAGGGGGCACCTTTTTCGTCCCTCAGTATGACATTGCAGAGCTGTATGCAGTCTGAGCATATAAATGTATTGGCAGGACCGGCTATCAGCTTTGATACCTCGTCCTGACTCTTGCCGCAGAATGAGCATCTGGGCTTTCTGCGGTTATTGTTTTCTTTGTTTTGGCTTTTGTCGTACAAGCGAATGCACCTCGATCAAATTGAGCTTCCGGGTAAAGAGTAATTGTGTAGATTAGAATCAGGGGACTCCTGACGGAATCCCCTAAAAATTGTTTATTTGGTTACCGTTTTTCGATTATTTTGTCGACGATGCCGTATTTCAGTGCTTCTTCCGGCGACATGAAGAAATCCCTTTCAGTATCCCGCTCTATCACTTCCAGGGGCTGTTTTGTATGCTTAGAAAGCAGATCGTTCATGCTTTTTCTTGTGAACAAAATCTCTTCAGCATGTATCTTGACATCTGAAGCCTGTCCCCTTGCTCCTCCGGAAGGCTGATGGATCATTATCCTCGCGTTCGGGAGAGCGATCCTTTTTCCTTCTGCACCTGCAGCAAGTAGGAATGCCCCCATGCTTGCCGCCAAGCCTGTACATATAGTGGAGACCTGGGGTTTGATATACTGCATGGTGTCATAGATAGCCATACCTGAGGTGATCACTCCTCCCGGACTGTTGATGTAAATAAAAACATCCTTCTCCGGGTCTTCGCTCTCAAGGAATAAAAGCTGAGCTACGACAAGGTTTGCTACATCATCGTTTATCTCGGAACCCAGGAAAATAATCCTGTCCTTCAAGAGCCTGCTGTAGATGTCGTAAGAACGCTCACCTCTCCCGGTCTGTTCTACAACCATCGGTATTAATTGTGACAATTTATTCGCTCCCTTTCTGATATTATTCGATTGGGAATAATTATTTATTCTCAGTATCTTCTTTAGCTTCGGGCTTATTCTCTGCTGCTTCTTTGACTTTTACCTTTGTTGTCAGGAAGTCCACCGTCTTACGGTTGCGGATCTTTTCAGCCATTTCAAAGAGCCTGTCCCTGTCCTCATAAATGTAATCATGGAGTTTTTTGGGATCTATGCGTGAACTGATCGCAATGCGGTGAATTTCGGCGTTCAGTTCCTCAGGAGTCCACTGAATGTCGTTGGCGTCTGCTAGTGCCTCAAGAACAAGGGCTCTCTTTACGACGACCTTGGCAGCTTCGTCAAGTTCCTTTTCATATTCCTCTTTGTCCATGCCGCTCTTTTCAAAGAACTCTTCCATTTCCATGCCGGAGTCCTTCTTGATCCTCTGCGCCTGGTCTGCTCTCATTGCCTGTTTCTGTCTTTCGATAAGGGTATCCGGAAGCTCTACTTCTGAAAGGTTGCAAAGCTTCTCCACGGCAGAATCCTTGAGGCTGTCCTGGCTGTGCTGCTCGGCCGCTGCTTTAAGCTGTGACATTACCTCTTCTTTGAACTCATCGGTCGTCTTATGCTTCGACTTTGTAATTTCAACGACTGTTTCGTCAGTAAGTTCAGGGGTAACTTTTTTCATGATGCCAAGTATCTCTATCTCGTAACGCATTTTTTTGCCGGCAAGTTCCTTGTTCTGGGGATCATCCTCAACTGAGAACTCCACTGTGGCTGTATCGCCGGGTTTTTTGCCCATGATTGAATCTACGACCTCAGGTCTCATGTTTTCCTGGCTGAGACCTATCTCTGTCTTCTGGTCGCTTTCAACGGGACTGGCATTGCCTTCCTGGTCAACTACAGAGGATGTATATTTTACTGATACAAAATCTTCCTTCGTGATATCCCTTTCCTCGTAGGTAGGAACGATCTCGCTGTGAGCTTCGAGCAGACGGGTGATGTTCTCGTCTCTCATTTCTTCTGTAGGTGTGTATACAGTCTTCTCTGCTTCGATAGCCTCGATTTCAGGCAGGGTAACTTCCGGTGTGACTTCAAAAGTTACCTGCAGGGTGAAGGGTTCGCCTTCTTTGAGATCACCGGGTTCGAGCTTAGGTTCAGCT
This sequence comes from Synergistaceae bacterium, assembly GCA_012727545.1. Classification (GTDB taxonomy): domain Bacteria; phylum Synergistota; class Synergistia; order Synergistales; family Synergistaceae; genus Caenicola. The sequence continues at coordinate 3,744 of JAAYHA010000187.1, forward strand.
ATCAGGCTGAGCTCATATTCTTCTATCATTTTATCTATGGCCTCGGGCACCATCTTTTCAAGTGTTTCAATGCAAATACCCTTCATGCCAAAATAGAGCTCTATCGTTTTTCGGGGAACGTGCCCTTTACGGAATCCTTTGATATTAGTCTTCTTAGAGAGATCCTTTATCGTCATTTCTATTGCCTTGTTGACCTGTTCGGCATCAAACTCGGCCTTTACAACGATAATATTTTTTTCCTGTGAAACTACTTCGGTCTTCAATTCATACTTCCCCTTTCGGTTTGCCTTTTGCTGACAATAACCGTAATATTTTATCACAGAGACATAGATGGCACAACCGGATCAGGCTCGGCATGCTTTCTAACAGCATAACACCTCCACATGTTTAAGTGAAGGTGTTATGAGCGTTAAATAAATTACCTGAACGTTGATCAAAAATTTTATCTGTATGTTTTTACCCTCTCTTCAAGAGGCATTACTTCCTTTTCCCCCGGTTCGTCGACCGGCTTGCCAAATGGCATCTGTGCAAGCAGTTTCCATTTTTCAGGGATGTTCCATTCTTTTTTTACTGCGCTGTCGATCACCGGATTGTAATGCTGCAGCGATGCCCCAAGGCCCACTGCGGACAATGCTGTCCATATTACGAACTGGTGCATCCCGGCTGAGTGATCGGACCAGATCGGAAAATTGTCCTTATAAAGGGGGAAGCTTTCCTGAAGCCCCTCAACGACCCTCATGTCTTCGAAGAAAAGAATCGTGCCGTAACCGCTTTTAAACGCTCCGTCAACCTTTTCCTCTGTCTTTTTGAAGGCTCCCTCGGGAACAATTTTCTTAAGCTCTTCTTTGACTATCTCCCAAAGCCTGTCGCTTTGACCGTCAAAGAGAACTACGACCCTCGCGCTCTGTGAATTGAAAGCTGAAGGCGTATGTGTGACCGCCTCTCTGACGATCTCAAGGATCTTTTCTTCGCTGACGATCTTGTCTTTAGTAAGTCCATAATGAGTCCTTCTCGTTTTTACGGCTTCAAAAAACTTTTTTTCCACGCCTATCCCTCCCGGATAATTTTGCTGTGATGTGAAATTGCAGTATGAAACTGACGCTCATCTTTACATTTACCCTTATAAATATACCATTATTAAAAAATTAAAACACTTGTAAATTTGCCTATTATAAAAATATGTTAGTTGCTAATTATAAAAAAATTAATTTGTTAACGTAACATTTTGGCCAGAGAACTATAAAAACGGGCAGAGCCTCAGCTTCCAAAGCTGAGGCTCTCAATATAATGGACACAAAAAAAGGATCCCCCGGCAAAAGCAGGAGATCCGTAATATCTGGAGCGGACAACGGGATTCGGACCCGCGACCCTCAGCTTGGGAAGCTGATGCTCTACCAACTGAGCTATGTCCGCATTGTCTGGTGAACGAGGGTTATTATAGCTGTCACATTTTTATTTGGCAACATGCCAAGTTCCGATAAAGGCTACTCTGAAAATTTTTCCTTGTTGACCCAGGGTTTTTGCAATTCATGTTTTTCCAGGTCATCCTCGGCTCTCCAGGCCCATCCGCTTCCGAGAGCAATATATAGATCAACTATCGAGTTGAGTCTGTCTGCTCTGGTCCCTTCAAGCTGAAGCTGGACGGATAAAAGTTCCCTCTCTGCATCAAGCAGGTCTATCTGGCTTGCTATGCCGTCAGTGTAACGAATATTTGCAAGTTCATATGCCCTCTTCTGAACTTTTTGCTGCATTTCAAGCAGAAGAAGTATTTCCTCAGTTTTAGCCTGTGTATTTATCGAGTTCATAGTCTCCTCAAAAGCCGTCTGGACTGTTTTGTAATAAGCTGACCATGCCTGTTGTGCTGCCGCTTCAGCCTGAGCAGCCCTTGCGGAGAGTTTTCCAGCGTTGAATATAGGCACAAAGACCTGCGCTGCAAGAGACCAGCCTGTCGCACCGGTAAAAAGGTCCGAAGGATCGCTTACAGCCCGTCCGGGATTGCCTATCAGCCCGTCAAATGAGAGAGTGGGGTACTGCCCCGCTCTAGCAGAGCCGAGGTTTGCAAGCGCGGTCCTGTAATTCTGCTCAGCGGTCTTTACATCCGGCCTGTATCGAAGCATCTCTGCCGGTATTCCTACAGGGACAGCCGGAGGCGCCGGTAGTTCATCCAGAGTCAGGCCTCGTGGGATATCTCTCTTTATGAATTCTTTGGGTTCCCTGCCCATAAGTACCAGCAGGCTGTTTTCATATTTTCCAAGTGCTATCTCAAGCTGATTTACCTGTACTGCAGAAGATGCCGCAATGGATTCGCTCCTTCTCAGTTCAAGCTCGCTTATCCTGCCGTTGTCATAAAGTATCTTGTTCAGTGCGACAGTCTTTTTTTGGGTCTCGAGCGTCTCCCTTGCAACGAGCAGCTGCTTGTCGGCTGCTCTGAGAGAAAAATAAGTCTTGGCGACCTGAGATGCGAGCGCAAGCCTGACGCTGTTTTTTGCTGCTTCAGTTGCAAGGATGCTCTCTTTTGCTGCCCTTGTTGCCTTCTGGAGTTTTCCCCACAGGTCCGCTTCATAATTTGCCGCGCCCAGTCCATAAAGGACGTTCTGCTCATTCAGGGTGTCTGTAGTCCCTACCTTTGTATAGGTTCTGGTTGTGTCCATCTCCACTCCGAGATTGGGCCTCTGGTTTCCTCTGGTCTCTTTGAAAACTGCCCTTGCTTGTTGTACTTTTCCCAGGGCGGATTCAAGGTCCCTGTTTTGTGAAAAGGCTTCGCTTATGCATTTTTCAAGGACGGGTTCGTTGAAGGAAGCCCACCATGCGAAGTCGGGCGTTACTCCATTGATCGCCTGTTCATTTCTAACGTCACCTGAAAGTGTGATCACGTAGGCTTCCGGAATATCATAAGGGTCGGGTGCCTTAACTTCCGGTCCAAGGTTGACATGAAAAAAAGAGCCTATAAAAAGAGCGGCTAACAGTGCGCTGGCAGTCATTTAATTTACTCCCCCTTCACTGGTCGGATCGAGAGCTGTTTTTTCTTCTTCCGACAAGCTCTTCTTGTCTTTTTCAGGAGGGCTGTCCTCTTTTGAAGTAAGCCTCATTATTATTGAAAAGAAACTGGGCACAAAGAAGATCGCTATGCCTGTTGCTGCAAGCATTCCTCCGACTATGCCGGTTCCAATTGAATGTCGGCTGGCAGCACCGGCTCCGACGCTTAATGCCAGCGGCAGGCATCCAAGTATGAAGGCGAGAGAAGTCATAACAATAGGGCGAAACCTTAGATGTGCTGCAGTAGCTGCTGCCTCTCTTATGCTCATTCCGTTTTCATGCTGCATAACAGCAAACTCGACAATAAGTATTGCATTTTTTGCAGCCAGTCCAATAAGTGTGACAAGCGCGACCTGGAAGTAAAGGTCGTTTGAAAGACCCCTGAGCATAACAGCCAGAAATGCGCCAAAAAGAGCGAAGGGAACGGCCAGAACGACAGCAAATGGGAGGCTCCATCTTTCGTACTGGGCTGCAAGGATCAGGAAGACCATAATTATACCGAGTGCAAAAGCGATCGTAGTCGCTGCTCCGGTCTGTTTTTCCTGATACGCGGAGCCTGTCCATGCGAGGGTGTAACCTTCAGGAAGCGAATTGCGTGCCGCATCCTCCATTGCCTTTATCGCCTGCCCCGAAGTGAATCCTGAAGCGGGTGTTCCCGTTACTTTGGCAGCAGGAAAGACATTGAACCTCTCCATCGTTTCAGGCCCTGTTATCAGGTGTATGTCTATCAGCGAGAGAAGTGGAATCATATCTCCCGTATTTGAACGGACATAAGTATATCGAAGGTCCTCAGGTCGGTTTCTGTAGCTGGATTCAGCTGAGATAAGCACCTGGAAGGTGCGTCCGCTCTTGTCAAAATCGTTTACGTAGTAATTTCTGAAAATGCTCCCCATTGTAGAGAAAACGTCTTTGAGGTCTACCCCGAGAGCTTTGGCTCGGTTTCTGTCCAGATTAGCATAGTATTGTGGGACCTTTGTTGAGAAGGTCGTAGTTACGCTTGATATTTCATTTTTAGCGTCAGTTGCTGCGATATATTCTGTGAGGATCTTTTCCATCTGCTCCGGCGTGTCTGAACCCCTGTTCTGAATGTAAGCCTCAATACCACCGGTCGTGCTCATTCCTATTATTGCCGGCGGATTGAATACGAATACCTGTCCTTCTGGAATGGTCCATGCCTTTCCCATAAGTTCCCTGGCAGTAGAGAACGAATCTTTGCCCGGGACCTCTCTTTCCTTCCAGTCTTTTAATGTGATGAAGGCTGCACCGAAATTTGACTGGTTAGATGAGTTCAGCAGGTTATATCCTGTGAAAACAAGCGCTGTTTTTACCTGGTCCATCCCCTGGGTGATCTTTGTTACTTTATTGGTCAGCTTTTCGGACATATTGAGTGAAGATCCGTCTGGGAGAGACATTGCTGACATTATTATCCCCTGATCTTCATCAGGTACCAGTGATGCCGGTACGACAGATGCAATTCTGACCGTGGCCGCGATCAATATTGCGAAAAGGATGATCACTATAATTGTCCGCTTGAGGAAGAACCTTACTCCTGCGGAATACGCATTAGTCATTGAATCGAAAAATGAATTGAACCAGCGGAAGATGAAGATTTTCTCCTTGTTTTTCTTGGGTTTTAGTATCAGCGCACACATTGCAGGTGTAAGGGTAAGCGCGACAAATCCAGAAATAACGACTGAAGTCGCTATGGTTATTGCAAACTGCTTGTAAAGCTCTCCTGTCAACCCTCCCAGAAAAGCGATAGGTATGAAAACCGATGAAAGGACCAATACTATCGCAACAACAGGACCGGTGACCTCTTCCATTGCCTTGAAGGCTGCTTCTTTGGGAGGCAGACCTTCTTCCATGTGTCTGTCGACGTTTTCAAGTACTACGATCGCGTCGTCTACAACGATCCCTATTGCAAGCACCAGTCCGAAAAGAGTAAGGGTGTTGATCGAAAAACCAAAGAGTTTAAGTCCGGCGAAAGTTCCAATTATCGAAACAGGAACGGCCAGGCATGGGATAAGCGTCGCCCTCCAGTTTTGAAGAAACAGGAAGACTACGAGAAAAACTAAAAGGACCGCCTCAAAAAGAGTTTTTACGACTTCTTCGATCGACACCCTGACAAAGGTCGTTGTGTCATAAGGGATGTCGTATTTGATGCCGTCCGGAAAATGCCTGCTTGCATCTTCAAACTGTTGCTTCACCTGATCGCAGACTTTGATCGCATTTGCTCCGGGAGCCAGCGTTATGCCTATTGGGACCGCAGGTATGCCGTCCTGTTTTCCGATAAAGCTGTATGTCTTTGCACCAAGCTCCACCCTTGCGACATCTTTTAAATAGATGCTCGTGCCGTCTGGGTTTGTCTTTATTATCACCTGTTCAAATTCCTCAGGTGTCGTAAGGCGGCCTTTTGTCGTGATTATGTATGTTTTTTCTAAGTCTGCTTCAGTCGGTTGATCACCGAACCTTCCAAGTGCATATTGGCTGTTCTGATCGCTGATCGCTGCCGCTATGTCAGCAGGAGTGATACCAAGCTGTGCAAGCTTGTCAGGCTTGATCCATATCCTCATCGCGTAATCCTGCGACGTGTAGATCAGCGCATCGCTGACACCTGGGATCCTTTTCAGGTCGTCCACAACATTTAGAAGGGCATAGTTGCTCATGTATATGGTGTCATAGCGTCCATCGGGAGAAAGCAGGGTTGCGATCAAAAGGAGATTAGGAGAGGATTTTTTGACAACAATACCGTATTTTCTGACCTCCTCAGGGATGGAAGGTGATGCCATCTGGACCCTATTGTTGACATTTATTGTAGCCATGTCCGGATCTGTTCCGAGTTCGAATGTAACCGTAAGGGTCATACCGCCCTGGCCGTTGCTTACAGAGTTCATATATATCATGTTGTCTACGCCGTTTATCTGGCTTTCAAGCGGGGAGGCTACGACCTGTGCAATGACCTCTGGAGTAGCTCCGGGATACTGTGCGTTGACGGTTACCTGTGGCGGCACAAGTTCAGGAAACTGTGCCACAGGAAGTGTTATTATTGATACGAGGCCAAGCAGGATTATTACAATTGAACATACAGTGGCTAATATTGGCCTTTTAATGAAAATCGCAGAGAACATCAGCCTTAGCCTCAGTTTTTGGCATTGTCGCCCTCGGTTTTATCCCCCGAGGCCGCTTTGTGTTCCTGTTTTTCTGATATTTTGACGGCTTTGCCGGGAAGTATCTTTGCCACACCGTCAACAACGATCCTTTCACCCTCCTTGAGTCCTTCCTCTATCAGGCATGTGTTTTTGATCGTCTTTATTATTTTGATATTCCTTACGGCTGGTACATTAGCATCATCCAGTACGTAGACGATCGGACCGGAAGATGTCTGCAGAACAGACCTGAGAGGAATGCTTATTACGTTGTGAATATAGTTTCCGTCAACATAAACGCGGACAAACTGCCCCGGGTACAACCGGTTTCCCGGGTTATCAAAAACTGCACGGGCCCTTATGTCTGCTGTGGACGGGTCTACAAACTGATCCTGAAAGTCGATCTTTCCCTTCTTGTCGTAAAATGTTCCATCCCCAAGAGCAACCTTTACAGAGATTCCATCGGGAAACACCCTGAGGTGTCCCGCGGATCTAAGCATTTCATTAATCCTGTGTTCGTCTGCAGGAACTGCAAATTCAACATATACCGGGTCGGCCTGTACTATAGTCGTAAGAAGGCTGCCTTGAGCATCAAGCGTTATCAGATTGCCGATCGAGCGCTCTTCTTTGCTGCTCAGGCCGGAAATCGGTGCTCTTACCACTGTCCAGTCAAGATCTATCTGTGACTGTCTGACAGCGGCCCTGGCAGAATCGACTGCGGCTTTTGAAGCTTTATAAGTGGCGTCTGCGTTATCCAGGTCATTTTTGCTTACAGCATTTTTCGAGTAGAGCGAAGAAATCCGGTCGAATTCAATTTTTGCGAGGTCAGCCTGAACTTGTGCTTGCTTTAGATTTGCGCTGTTTCTGTTCAGAGTTGCCCTGTATGGGGCCGGATCAATGCGAAAGAGAACCTGACCTGCCTTTACCGGCTGGCCTTCCCTGTACTCCTTGCTCTTAAGCACTCCGCCTACCTGAGCTCTTACTTCAGCTTCTCTGAATCCTTTGGTCTGTCCTGTGTATTCTAATGTTACTGGAAAATCGGAAGCTTTCAAAACCATATCGCTCACAACAACAGGAGGCATCTCAGTAGTTTTTGCAACTGCTTCCTTTTTAGCCTCTTCTTTCTTCCAGAACCACAAACCTCCGCCTGCTACTATGAGCAGCAAGATCAAAATAAAGATGAAGTTGTTGTTTTTCTTGGGCGGAGCTGTCTCCGGGGAGACAGGATCGTTTTGTACTTCTTTGGTCTCGGGCGCTTCAGTTATTTCTTCGTATAGATCGTTTTCCATAAACTGACTCGACTCCTTATAAAGACAGATTTTTTAAAAGGGAAATATATTATATCATGTTAAAGTGATGCTCTTAATAACCGAAAACGTATTGATGGCCTGATAAGTAAACATTAATGCCAAATCTTATTATAACGCAGAATTGTTTATTGGTTCAAAAAGTTGAGTTTTACCCTTACTATTTCAGAGGAGCTCCCCGTCCTTATTGGGTATTTCCAGGTGCCTGCTCCTGAGCTTATTACAGCTTTGAACTCTCCCTCTTCGTGAAGTCCGTAATGGGTGTGGTTGGCGAGGCTTGCGATATAGTTGAAAGGAAATAACTGTCCGTTATGGGTGTGTCCCGAAAGCTGGAAGTCGACCTTATTTTCAATAGCTTCATCGATAGCGTTGGGTTGGTGGTCCAGGACGATGATCGGTCTCGACTTATCTGCGCCGTTCAATATCTGCGAAAGCGGGGCACGGTCACTCTCACGAAGGTCTTTTCTTCCGGCAAGGTATATGTCTCCTATGGAAAGCATCTCATCCTGGATGACTCTTATCTCTGTACCTTCAAAATAAGAGAGCAATTTTGAGATGTCTCCAAGGTAGTACTCATGGTTTCCTGTTACAAAATAAGTTCCGTAGGGAGTCTTTATGCTTCCAAGAGTCTCTGCAGAGAACCTCATTATCTCATCATAAGAGGCATGGTCGAAAATGTCCCCGCATATCAAAAACATATCTGGAGACAACTCCTCTATCATATCCTTTATTATCACAAGTTGCTTTTTTGTAACGGAGGTCCCAACGTGAAGATCTGATACCATGACGATTTCAAGGGAAGGGACGGAAGAAATCTTGTTTATCGATAATTCGTAGGATGTGACTTTGTAGTCGACTGCATTGTAAAAAGCATACAGGGTTATCAGCACAGCCGCGATAGGGACTATCAGGCCTTTGGCATATACCCTTGAGAAAAAATAAATTATTTTTTTGTCTCGCATATAAAAACTGCCCAGAAATGCTAAAATATCCCCGGCAATAAAAAATAAAAGGGAGTATATAAGAGTGCCGAGATAAAACGATGAAAAGTATCTGACAGGAATGGTGAGCAGCCGATGCCGGTAGATCCAGTCCTGAAGGAACAGCGAAGAGAGGAATATCAACAGTCCCGAAAAAAGGATCAGTGTAGCCGCATATTCAGGTATGTTTGTATCATAATTCTTTGCCAGCTTTTTATATTTTCTGCTGAGATATATATTTATAATTACCAGCAACAGGGTGCTGACAAGCAAGAATATCCTGAAACGTCCCATCGGTCCATCCTGACTGCCTTAAATATTTGGCTAGTTATTTTTGATCAGTTTCCGTCTCCTGATCGAGTTTTTCATAAACTTTAACAAATGCTTCTACTGCATTTTTGTCGAACCTTATGCCAGAGAGGCTTCTAATTTCTTCAACAGCTTCGTTGTGTGTCTTGCGCCTGTCATAATTATCATTAGTCATTGCGTCGTATGCTTCTGCAACAGCGATGATCCTGCTTGAAAGCGGGATCTCCTCGCCTTTAATCCCTTTAGGATAACCTGTCCCGTCCCAATGTTCATGGTGGCTCAAGACTCCCTCAGCAAGGTCTATCGTTTCGTCAAAAAGGTTGAGTATGCGATAACCTACAACAGAATGCTGCTGCATCTTCCTGTACTCTTCCTCACTTAGATCCCTGTGCTTGTTAAGGATACCATCTTCAAGGACGATTTTTCCAATATCGTGGAA
>JAAYHA010000188.1 GCA_012727545.1 Synergistaceae bacterium
TCGCATGAGCAGGCTCTTGCTCAGTGTGCCGGCTTTCTGAAATCACTCGGCAAAGTAAAGGTCACTCCGTGTGAGAACACTGCCGCTGCTGCAAAAATGCTCTTCGGATCGGGAAGGAACGACGCTGCCGCACTCTCTTCTTCCTCTTGCGCAGAACTCTACGGACTTAACTGCCTCAAGAATTCAGTACAGGATCATGGTGGCAACTACACCAGGTTCATCTGTATATCAAAGAGACTTGAGATATATCCCGGAGCAGACAAAACAAGTGTTATGGCGATCCTCCCCCATAAGCCTGGTTCACTCTATCACGCACTTTCCGGTCTTTATGCCCTTGGTGTGAATATCAATAAACTGGAAAGCCGCCCATTGCCTGAGAGCGACTTTGAGTTCATGTTCTATTTTGACCTCTCGACATCAATATACTCTGAGACATTCAGGCAGATGTTGGTCAGGTTCGAAGAGAGCAGCAAAATGCTCAAATATCTGGGGAGCTACACGGAGGTAGTTTGAGGTGAAAAGTTTTGGCCTCCTTGGAGAGAAGCTTGGACACAGCTTTTCGCCAAGCATCCACTGGATGCTTGGCAGCTATCCCTATGAGCTTTGCCAGGTACCCCCTGCAGGTCTGGAAGATTTTATAAAGAACAACAGCCTTGACGGGTTCAATGTGACTATACCCTACAAACAGGAAGTTATTCCTTACTGCAGTGAACTTTCAGAGAGGGCCCTTGCCATCGAAAGCGTAAACACCATGCTGAAAAATCCGGATGGCTCATACTTTGGTGAAAACACTGACTACGATGGTTTTCTTTTGATGATGGAGCCTGTAAAGGAGAATATACGGGGCAAAAAGACACTGATCCTCGGTTCAGGCGGGGCCTCAAAAACGGTCAGAGCGGTCCTCACTGACCTGGGGGCAGATCCTCTGATAACTGTCTCAAGAAGCGGACCCGTAAATTACGAAAATATTTCAGAGCACACTGATGCTGCCATTATCGTAAACACGACGCCGGTCGGGATGTACCCGAACAACGGAATATCTCCGGTCGATCTCGGTATATTCACGGAATGCGAATTCCTTGCGGACCTGATATACAATCCGGCTAAAACCGCGCTTATCCTGCAGGCTGAAAGGCTTGGGATACAATTTCGCGGAGGTCTGCTGATGCTTGTTGAACAGGCAAGGCGTGCTTCGGAGCTTTTTACGGGCATTGCCATCCCGCATGAGACATCCGAAGTGATTTCCGAAAAGATCGAAAAACAGACCAAAAACATAGTCCTGATAGGAATGCCCGGCTGTGGAAAGACCGCTATAGGCAGGCATCTTCATGACTTGACGAAAAGAAAGCTGGTCGATATCGACGAAGAGATAGAGACCAGGGAAGGCAGAAAAATCACTTCTATCTTCGCCGACTCCGGAGAAGCATATTTCAGGAAAGTTGAAAGCGAGGTGCTGAGAGAATTCTGCAGGGAGAGCGGACTTGTCATAGCTGCAGGCGGGGGGGCGGTAACAACTCCCGAAAACAGGGATATAATGAGACAGAACAGTACCGTAGTCTTTATAAAAAGAGAACTTAAATATCTCGATACATCGGATAGGCCTCTTTCCAAAGCAAAGGGAACAGAACAGATCTACAGCGAACGGGCAGGACTTTATGAAAGCTGGAGTGACATCTCAGTACAAAACCGGGATCCGCTTAAAGCCGCTAAGAAGATAACGGAGGTGCTCAA
>JAAYHA010000189.1 GCA_012727545.1 Synergistaceae bacterium
CAGCATGCAGTTTTGGCTATCTTCATCATCTCCGGGATTTCTCTTCTCTTTGAAATGATCCATGAATGATCTGAGGGAAGGACAATAAGAGCTTTTGTGGTTTTTGTCACCGGATCAGACAGGTTTTGTATCAAATTTCCCATCATCGGACCTCCTTCGATGGTCACAAAATCATCAATCAGAGGACCTCCACACACTCCTATAATATCTTCGAAAGAAACACCGATAGGGACTTTTATAGTTGAAGGATCTCTGACAGCCCCGGTGACGGTAACATATTTTTCTGTGAGCGGGCTATTATTGAATATTGCATTATGGACGTTGAGCAATGTCTCAACGTTTATTACAACGCAGCCCACTGCAATAGGTATGCCTCCTTCGGGCACTATCCTTTTTGTAATTTCATAAACAAGTACCTGTTCGTCACCTGCAGGATATATGTCCTGAAGAAAAAACAGTTCTATGTCAGGAAACGACAAAAGCTCCTTCTTTAAAATATCTATAGCATTAGTATGCTTTTTCTTTATTGCAAATACAGCATGATCTGCACCAATTTCTTTTTTTAATTCATTCAGGGCCTTCAGCAGTTCTTTTGGATAATGAGCAGCTATCTCATTATCTACACGGATAAGCGGTTCACATTCAGCACCATTCACTATAAGGTACTCCGGCTTGGAAGTAAATTTAACATGAGTCGGGAATCCGGCCCCACCTGCCCCTGCAATGCCTGCTTCTCTTACAATTTCAACAAGTCCCATATTTGCCCCAACCCCTTTATGCACCAAAAACAAGTGTTTTTATCACCACCGGGATAACTCGCCCCTGGCCTATCGGCCTGCCAATGTCAATGTAGTCGCCATCTTCAGCGTATATACCATCAAGGCTTACGATGTTTATATCATCTCTTAAGATACTTTTTAGGCAAAAACCAAGAGCTTTGCCGATATCTTCATCAGCCATTACGATCACGGTGTCCCAATATTCTATTGCTTCGGCAAGCCCTTTTTTTACTTCATTCGCTATCTTTTTAACTTCATCAAAATTTGGAGAACAGATTCCGCTCAAATAAATCGCAGTCTGTTGGTAACCGCTATCGTCCACATACATTCTTATCTTTCTTGAGATGCGTTCAGAAATATTCTCAGACCCTCTGTCCTCATGGTAATATTTGATCTTTGCTACCGGCACGTTTTTTAGCGGAAAAACATCCCTGGTGTAATTTATGGTGCTCCCGCTGACATTCAATGAGTAGCTTCCGGCTCCTATCACGGTAGCACGTATCGTTTCCCTGGGCATCAATACTTCTGAGTTATTAAACAATACCCCCTGGCGTATTGACTGACCAAGAATTATTCCTATATCTTTGTATTTGAAAAGTTCCCTCTCATCGATGTTCGCATTATATACTGCATCAGCGACACCTCCTGAAAAAGTAACACAATCTATCTTACGGTCATTTTTTAGTTCCTTCGATGTGATGATGTAGGGCAACTCTTCGCTCCTTGGGATAAAACCGCTGATCTCATCTAAAAAAGAGGCCATCCTTCGAACGATTTTCCTGAGCGAGAGCAGATCTGTTTCATGTCCCTCTTTTAAATAAATACCCATGTGATGGATCAGATCAGATATCTTTGGGGCCACGTATTCCACCCTCATTGTTCCGGGGTCTATTTTTATCAGACGCCCTCCTATATCCAGACATGTAGTATCCATCAACTCACCGTCTTTGAAGATCGCTACGTTTGTTGTACCTCCGCCCACATCAAAATTTGCGATAGTCTTTTTCACTCTTTTTGAAAGTTCGGCAGTTCCTGCACCTTTACCTGCAATTGCAGCTTCAAGATCAGACCCGGCTGATGCAACCACAAAATCTCCTACGTAATCACTTAAGTTGTGCAGGATGATCTCTGCGTTTTCTTTTCTTGCAGTCTCTCCTGTAATTATTACTGCACCGGCTTTTATATCTTTTGGCTCATAACCGGCCAAACTATATTCCCTTACAACAATATCTCTTAGTGCATCACCGTTAATAAGGTTTCTTGACATCAAGGGCGTCTCATATATATCGCTTCTATATACAACTTCTCTTTTGGTTATTCCAAAGCGAGGTACAGACGATACCCCTGCCCTGTTGTCAACTTCTATTAAACTAAAGACAAGCTGGGTCGTCGTTGTTCCGATATCAATACCTACACTGTTTAGGCTATCTTTCAAGCTGTATTTTCTCCATGCAGTTTATATACCACTGGGTCGGGGTTTATAATCCGCCGGTATATTTTCAAATATCATTATGTAAAAACAGCTGTTTAATCTGTTCAGACTCGTGATTATATCCGGTCTGGACACATCCCCATTATTTAGTGAAAATGCCTTGAAGGCTGCGATTTCCACTTCTCTCGTTTCAGAGCGAAGCGTGTTTAAAGCGACCGCTATCTCACCCATTTCTCTCTCTATCATCAGGTGGGGAAATCCGTAATATTTCATAGGGTCATGAGACCTGTTATGGATATCATCAAAAGACATGTCCGCTATCTGTTGGTCCTTAATTTTTTCATCCATTACCTCTGCTCTTACAAGGCTTCGCACAAACAAAAGTATCTTCTGGAGTTCTCCTAAAAGTTTTTCCTTTTCATGTTTTTCGGCAAGTATCTGTGTTTCGATAATTTTTGACTGAAGGCTGTCCAATCTTCCCCTTAGGACGATCCTGGGGTGATCTTTGGGGACGAGAATATTGCCCTTTAAATGGGTTAGGTGTTCAGGTTTTTGGGAATATTTCCTTCCCTTGAGGTCATAAAAGCCCTTTGAAGATTTTTTCATATCTGTTGATTCATTATTCTCATGTATGACTTTGACCTTTCTGTCAAGCAGGAATTCTCTTGCAGCAGGAGTGATCAAAGCATGTCGCGGGACAAAGTATTCTTTTAGTCCGTTGTTTTCGTCATAATTTCTCCTTACATCAGCTTCAGTGATAAGCATGCCCCAGTTCACTCCCTAAAATTTGAGAATCCCAGACGATTTTCTTCATTGATCCTGCCAATTCGCAGGATATGTAACATATAAAAAACGAGCTCTTGACGGTGAAGAGAATTCTATTTCGCTGTCTTTGGGAATAAATACCACATCACCCGCTGTAGCTGTTATCTTTTTGTCTTTTGTTGAAATATTGAGTACCCCTTCAACAACGTATTCCACCTCATCATATTTAAGTACCCAAGGGAATGAGACTCCAAAAATCTCCATGAACCCTGCTCCCAGTCTTGGACTTTCCTCAAGAGTCAGAATATCCTTTGTAAAGACTCCTTTGCCGGCCCTTCCAATATCAAATGGGAACCTTGTACATTTCACTTCGGATCCTTTTATGAGCCTTATTGAACCATTATTTGCCGCGGTGCTTTCTTTGTGCGGCCGGCTCTCAGTGATCTCAGCCGCACAGGGCACACCTGCCTCAGAATCCATTATTTCCCGAAGGATCTCCCCCACAGCAGCTTTAAGCTCTGCTTTTTTAAAGATGTCACTCATAACTGTCTCCTACAAAATACTCTTATCTATTTCCAGGGAATCAATTACACCCACTATCACTGCATCGATAGGAACTTCGTTCCCTTTGTATATCATTCGTGCAGAGCTGCCCTGGGTGATCAGGACATCATCACCGATACCGGCTCCGACACCTCCATCAACTGCCACTATGGGCTTCGATCTCTCTTCCGAAATACCCAGTTGTTTGACAACAAAAAATTTAAACCCTTCAAGACTTTCATCTTTCTTGGTCGCCCAAATATTACCAATAATTTTTCCTATGATCATGGCTTCTGACACCTCTCATTCGACCTTATTATTTCGATCTTATTGCTTACGATGAGATCATTGGCAAGCGGGGTAACTAAAGCATCCAGACAAATAATAATTTTTCCTGCCCCGGGAACTTTTTTTAAGATGTCGATAATGAGCTTTTCTGTAATAACTTTGTCTCCAAGGCAACACTCACTGCCGAAGGTGACTGGATCTGTCGAATTGGACAGAGCATACCTTTTGATCTGCTCCTCCAAATCTTTTGTTTTAATAACATCCGCTCCAAATGAAACCATCTTATCCAGATAAGTCCAATAGAGGTCATTCAGGGATCTTGATTTACATTTATCTCTAATAAAAGATATCCCCTCTTCGACAATTATTACTTTTTTCCCGCAGCAAAAAGCCTCCAGAACAGGCCTTGCCTCGGCACCGTAAGGCACCCCCAGACCAGCCGATGCCAACTGTCCATTGGTCAGTTCAGCCAGTAATATCAAGTCGAACGACTCTCCTGAAAGTTCATTCTCATATGCCCGTTCCCTATTCTGGAAAGTACAGTCAAAAAAGCTTTCAAGGGTGTTCTTGATGCTGTCATCTATTGTTCCGCTCTTTGCGGTCAATATCAATGCATTTTTACGAGACCTTTTCTCAGGCAGATGGATAGATTCCCTTACCAAAGAGCTGCCTGACATGCGCCTCAGTACTTCTTCCGTTACATAGCAAATCAATTCATCTTTGGTCATCTGTCCTCATCTCCATTTTTCATTGGCGCAAATCCATCATCATCGCAATGCCAAGCGGTGTCACCAAAAATGGATTCTCTGGCTTAACTGTACGTACTCCCGTAAGCTGTTCAATTACAGATTCGATCCCGTTAAGGCAGGCCGTTCCTCCAACAAGACAAAGCAAGTCAACGTCGAAATTTTTGATATGTCGCTCCACAATAGTCGCGATTTTTTCAATAACAGGAACTATTACCGGAAATACCTTCTCACTGTTCAAGACATTCTTTTTGTATTTTTCAGCTGATTCAAAAGAAATGCCTTTATTCCCGGCAATGACGAGTGTCATGTGGCTGCCGCCTGTTGCTTCGTCATTTACATAAACGACCTTTCCGGCTTTAAAAACTGATATTCCTGTCGTACCTCCTCCAACATCAACCACGACACCGTCACAAATCGCCAAAACTGCATTCGCAGCGGTAGGCTCATCAAAAACATCAGTTACTATGATCCCCGTACTCTCGACGACATGTCTATGGGTTGAGGCATCAGCAAACGATGTCCCAGGGGGGACAGCTATCGCAGCATTTAATATCTCTCTCCCAATGGATCTCTCCGCTTCTGCTTTAAGACGCTTTACAATTTCACAGCAACCCAGATAATCGACTACCAGACCATCCCTGATGACTTCAGCATACTCCAAAGTGCAGGCCAATGGTTTTCCGATCTCATCAAGAACCACAAGGACCGTGTATGATGTACCGAGGTCGATACCCACCTTAAGTTTTCCTTCTGATGGGGCCCTGATAGGATCTTTTATTACTGCCTCAACAGAACTTATCAGGGAATCAGCCTTATAAGAATTCCACATCGTATATCACTTGACAATGCTCGCTGTAGTTCCAGGTATGTAACCGCAGGCATTTGCCTCATCATAATCGATATGGACAGCAGTACTGTACTTTTCATTTACCCGTACGAGTACATCCTCAAATATTACAGGTCTTAAACCATCAATGCGTATCGAGATAAGGTCCTGATCTTTTACACTTAACAAAACAGCGTCCTTGGGCGTAGTGTGCAGATGCCTCATTGCAACTATTACTCCTTCTCTGATATTGACCTCTCCTAAGTCGGATATAATGGTTATAGAGGCACTTCCCTTTATGTCTCCTGATTCCTTAACCGGCGCATCAACTCCTATTGACATTGCATCAGTAAGAGAAAGTTCGACCTGGGTATCCTTTCGCACAGGACCAAGAATAGCAACATTCCTTAATATTCCCTTGTCGGTCTTCAGAGTCAGACGTTCTTCACATAAGTACTGACCGGGTTGAGAAAGATCTCTTCTAGGTGTAAGTTCATATCCTTTGCCAAACAGCAAGTCTACATGTTCCCTCTTGAGGTGAACATGTCTACCGGAAGCCTCAACAGGGATTTTTAAAAATCTGGGAAGCCTGATAAGAACTTCTTCAGTTAATATGTCAAGATCGTTGATATTCCTTGCCAAAATTTGATCCGATGGCCTTAACCGGAGGCCTTACTTCACATCCAGTTTGGGAAGGATGAATTCGACATCGCTGTGAGGACGCGGGATAACGTGTACAGATACCAGCTCTCCAACTCTTGCTGCTGCTGCAGAGCCTGCATCTGTGGCAGCTTTAACTGCTCCAACGTCACCTCTGACCATAACTGTGACTAATCCGCCTCCGACAAGAACTTTTCCGATCAAAGTAACATTAGCGGCCTTTACCATTGCATCTGCTGCTTCAATTGAACCGACAAGCCCTTTTGTTTCCACCATACCAAGTGCACATGAAATCTCTGCCATTTTAATTTCCTCCTTTTAAATTATGGGAGTTAGTTTTTGTAATATGCCCCCATATATTGATTACAAAAGTATATGTTCAAGACTAGGCAAGTTTCTCGCCCAATCTTTTTATAACTTCTTCAACAAGTTTATCGATCGCTAAGTCTTCTGTCACTTTCTTTTCATTTGCAACAGCAGAGAGAGACTGTTTTTTGTTAATGTTGTTATTGTTGTTATTACTAACTTCACTCAGCTTTTGTTTTCCCTTCAGGTCGGAGACTTCACATAGTCCGTATGCTACCCTACGGATATTAATAAGATTGAGGGGGCTGACATTGTCGGATGTAGCTGAACCACCCACGGCCCCACATCCCAGTGTCATCGATGGGAAAAGCCCGGTCGTACCGCCTACTCCTCCAAGTGATGAAGAAGTATTTACAAGTACTCGTGATACCGGTTTTTTAAGGCCAAATTCCCTGATAATCGATTCATCGGTACAATGTATGGATAACGTGTGGCCTGCACCTTCGTTTTCCAGAAGCTCAATACACCTGTCACAAGCAGTTTCCCAATTTTCTTCTACATAAAAACCAAGTACCGTTGTTAGTTTTTCCCTTGAAAAAGGATAGTCTTTGCCAACTTGAGTCTGTTCGGATAATAGAACTTTAGTCCCCTCAGGAATCGAAATTCCCGCCATTTTGGCTACAAATTCCGCTGGTTTTCCAACTATTTTCGGATTCATCCCCCCAAAGGGGCTCATGAGTATCCTTCCAACTTTATTTGATTCTTCAGGCGAAAGAAAATAGCCTCCCTGTTTTTGGAACTCTTCAATTACCTTATTTTTGATTATGCCTTCTGTAACCACAGATTGTTCTGAGGCACAAATCGTACTGTTATCAAATGTCTTGCTGTCCATTATCCTCTTAACAGCCATTTTTATATCTGCAGATCTTTCAATAAACGCAGGAGTATTGCCGGGACCGACTCCAAGGGCGGGAGTGCCTGAACTGTAAGCTGCCTTGACCATTGCTGTACCCCCTGTTGCAAGGATCAGGCCGGTGTCTTTGTGAGACATCAGCTCGTCTGTAGCCTCTTTTGTCGGAGTCTTGATGCACGATACGAGTCCGTCGGGTGCGCCCGCCCTTACTGCAGCATCGTTCACTGTACGCACAGTTTCTAAAATACATTTGATTGCTTTGGGGTGCGGTGAAAAAATAACTGCGTTGCCTGACTTCAGGGAGATCAATGCTTTATAAATTACAGTTGATGTCGGATTGGTAGATGGTATCAGGGCTGCTACGATCCCTACAGGGACAGCCACATTAAATATTTTATTAACAGGGTCTTCACTTATTATGCCTGTGGTTTTCATGTCCTTTATCGCATCATGTAATTTGACGGCGGCAAAGGTATTTTTAATAACTTTATCCTCCCATTTTCCAAAACCCGTTTCTTCGTGTGCCAGTTTGGCAAGTTCAACAGAACGATCTAATGCAGCCTTCGCAACAGCAGCAACGATTACGTCAATTGTCTTTTGGGCAAAGGTCCTGTAAGTTTTTTGGGCAAGCTTTGCCTTTTCTATCAAATCCCTTGTCTCTTGAATGGAAAAAAGATCTCTGTCTCGAAGTTCCATATATTATTCCTCTTTTCCTTCAATGATAAATTTATTTACCAGTTTTAGTAATTTATCTTTTTTTGCCACTCTGACTTTAGAATCCGGCAGCCCTATCTTTCTCGCATATGAGCGCAATTCCTGCATCGTCATTTTTTCGGGAAAAGGATCAGCCTGTACGTCAGAAACCTTTTGATTTATCAGTTGCGGCTTCTGTTTAAGTGTTGATCCCGCCGTAATAAAGCCAGGTCCTTTTCTGTCTTTGAAATTTTGGGGCCGAGCATTGATCAATAAAGCAGTATCATCTGCCATCCTGGCAATTACATGTGTTTTTGGCTGTATCCCTATCTTGATCAAGGCAGCTTTTGCTGCTTCTACGCCTGCTTTGACTGCAGCAACCTCACCCGTGATCATAACTGTAGTGATACCTCCTTTGACCGCCTCTACACCTACCAAGCTCACAGAGGCCGCTTTAAGGGAGGCATCTGCTCCTTCGACCGCACCAATGAATCCATATACTTCAATAAGCCCAAGGGCACTGTTTGAACTGACAGGCATTTTAACCACATCCCGAATTCTATATTTTAAATAGATTTACTCATTATCTAAAATATTATAAAAAACTCATTATCTCAGTAACTCAACTTCCCCACCTCTTACTGCCAGTGGATTCAAAACCTTAGTTTGTCGTCTTCTCCACATGTTTATCAGCGGAGAGCCAGTGGCACTAAAATGCTGAAGTCGCTGGATTCCCGCTCAAAGGCATGCGGGAAAGACGGTGGTAAAGTTGAGTCAGTAACATTTAGGAGACTCAGCTACCTCACATATCGTCGCAGCAAAACTTTCACATGCAGCTTTACAAGAGGATTGTGAACCTTTCAAGAGCCCTCCTGCAAAGTTTGTTTCTGAAGGAGGTCCATAAAAGGAAGCGATTTCAACATCTGCTGCCTTTAAGGCTGCATCAAGGCCTATCAGGGCTTCTTCCGGAGGAGCGATCAGATAGGCGATAGATTCTCCATTGGTACCTGCAATTTCTGAAAGATATTTTCCAGGTCTTGATACACAGTGAGCAAAATAAACTATGGAGTCATCATCATTTGCTGAAATAAAGTGTGCTTCATTTTCTGCAAAATAGATCAGTGCATCAAGACCGCTTTTTACTTCGGCAGGAGTTTCCCCCGCAATGACCCCGATAATTTCTCCTGCAAGTTTGGTGCTTGCATTTGAAGCACCTGCATAAAGGGATTTTGCATAGACGACGCGGACATTTGCCTTTTTCGTTGCTTCATCAAGAGCAACATACGTTACATCGTCACTGTCAGAAGTTACCAGGCCAATGCTCCTTTCATTCTCAAGAAGCCCAAGCTGTTGCGCCAGGTTTATGTTGACATTGGATATTATCTTTGCCGAAAGAATATTTGCTTTGATCGCGTCGCCTTTCATCCAAATGTCCCTTTCGCCCTACAATTTAAGATCCAGCCCGCTGGCCTTCTTTTCAAGCATTGTCTTCACAATGTCGGCAATATATGCTCCTGCCTCGATAGCGGGAGTCCCATTTTTGTGAATGTTTGAAATCACAGTTCTTCTGGCTTCATCCATCCCAACAGCGGCTTTGTATGCTATATAGGCAGACATACTTTCAGCAGTGGCAAGTCCGGGTCGTTCTCCGATAAGCAGAACTACCACTTCTGCACCGGTTATCTCAGATACTTCGTCTTCTATGGGCACTCTTCCGAACTTTATAAGAAAAGGAGCGCCTGTTTCGATCCCGTAACTGTTAAGACCTTCCAGCGCACTGCGATATGTATCTTCTCCATTAGTTTCTATTGCAGCAGCAGAAAGACCGTCAGCAAAAAAAATAACGACACGCTTTTTTAGGTTCCCGGCTAAATTTTTCAGTTTATCTTTTGATTCCATTGACAATTTTCTGCCAAGGTCGGGTCTTGTCAGAAATTCATCCTTACTTGTGCATTCTGTCTGAAAAACAGGCAGTTTCAGCCTTTCTATCAACCTTTCAGGCAGTTCTTTATGTACCGCATCTCTCGCTGCGGCATGATCTGCAAGAAAACGGAGCATTGTTTCAGTTTTGTAGCGCGTTCCTGTTCTCCAGACAGCAATTCTCGCAGGCGTTGATCTTTTCAGTGAATCAAGCTGTTCCGGCTTGAAGGGTGAAGGAACATATATTTTTGATGAAACATCTATTTTTGAAAGGTCTTCGGCTGAAAATG
Organism: Synergistaceae bacterium; assembly: GCA_012727545.1. GTDB lineage: Bacteria > Synergistota > Synergistia > Synergistales > Synergistaceae > Caenicola. Next base: position 10,165 of record JAAYHA010000189.1, read on the forward strand.
CCCCTGACTCGTCTTTTTCTTTTGTGTAAGAGTGTGGTATTTTGTCTTCCATGCCCAAAGACCGTGTTCTCGCGGTACTTTCAACTTGCGGCGAGATTTTATCGTTCTCATGCATTATGTCAAGAAGGACTTCTTCTATTATTTTCTTTAGGTCGTTATTATTAGCCGTGTTCATTATCATGCCTTCCTTCAAAAAGCTTATTAAAAAAATATCGACGCATCTCCGGCACGATCTGTAAGTTTGCCGTCTTCCCAGAGTCCCATTTTTTCCAGCCATTTTTCAAATTCCGGGATAGGAGCCAGGCCCAGTATGCTTCTCAGTGTTGCCATATCATGGAATCCCGTGCTCTGATAGTTAAGCATGACATCATCACCATGAGGAATACCCATGAAATAATTACAACCGGCAGAGGATAAAAGGACCGCAAGGTTTTCAATGTCATTCTGGTCAGCTTCCATGTGGTTCGTGTAGCAGGCATCACATCCCATTGACAAACCCGTCAGCTTACCCATGAAATGATCTTCCAACCCGGCCCGGATCAGCTGTTTGCTGTTGTATAGGTATTCAGGGCCAATAAAACCCACTACTGTATTGACCAAAAAGGGGGAATACCTTTTTGCGAAAGCGTAACACCTGGCTTCGAGGGTAACCTGATCCGCACCAAAATCTGCGTTTGCTGAGCACTCCGAGCCCTGACCTGTTTCCATATACATCAGGTTTGGCCCGTTTGCGGTCCCACGGGTACGTATAAGCTCCAACGCTTCGTCCATTAGCTCTTTGCTGATGCCGAATGCCCTGTTTCCCTTTTCCGTTCCGGCGATGCTTTGAAAAAAGAGGTCAGTAGGGGCACCCTTTTTCACGGCTTCCATCTGGGTGGTTATATGGGCCAGAACACATGTTTGGGTAGGTATGGAAAATTTGGTTTTTATTTCATGGAATCTGTTCATTACAGCAATTACACTGTCAACGGTATCATCGACAGGATTAATACCAATAACGGCGTCTCCTACTCCATATGAAAGCCCCTCATATATCGTTGCGGTGACCCCTTCCAGGTCATCTGTCGGATGATTTGGCTGTAATCTAACTGAAAGAGTGCCGGGCTTGCCTATGGTGGTGTTGCAGTGTGTCTGTACCCTGACTTTAGAAGCTCCGTAAATGAGATCAAGGTTCGACATTATCTTAGCGACCCCTGCGATCACTTCAGCAGTCAGACCTCTGCTAAGCCTCCGAACATGCTCTGCCTCAGTCTTGTCGGAAAGGATCCACTCCCGCAACTCACCTATAGTCCAGTTGGAAAACTCCGCAAAGACTGTTTCATTGACCATATCCTGGTCTATCTTGGTGACTTCATCTTTTTCGTAAGGCACCACAGGATTATTCCTTAAATCAGCAACTTTTAAGGAAGCAAGGACTTGTTTAGCCGCAACTCTTTCCATTGAAGTTTCGGCACATAAGCCAACCAAACGGTCTCCCGACCTTTCCTCGTTAGCCTTGCCCAGAACTTCCTTAATGTCTTTAAACTGATATGTGTGGCCAAACAAACTCGTTTTTAAAAGCACAAGGAAACCTCCCTATGTACTATTATTAAAAATTATTATTGGAGTATTCTTTTTTCAGCTTACTTTATGCCCAAAATCAATCTTGGCAGCCACATGGACAGTGCCGGAACATATGTAGTAAGTGCAAGAATAGGCAGCCATCCAAAAAGTATGAACGTACAAGTAGGTCTCAACATGTCATTTATAGACGTTTTACTGATACTGCTTGAAAGGTACAGCAAAGGCGCGCAGGGTGGAGTAATGTTGCCAAGCCCAAGATTTACTCCAAGAATAGCCGCAAAGTGTACCGGACTTACACCGATCTCAAGAACGATCGGAAGAAGTATCGGAGTAGCAAGGACACAAGCGCTGCAGTCATCCATGAGCATGCCCAATATTATCATGAATATGTTCAACATGAAAAGTATAACATACTTGTTGGTAGAAATAGAGTAGAGGACCTTAAGTATTTCCTGGGGTAGGTCATTCATTATATATATCCGGCTTATCACGCTGCACGAAAACAACATGATCATTATTGCCCCTGTAGACATTACCCCGTCTATCAATGTCTCCCTGAGTCCATTTAGTGTGATCCCTTTGTATATGAACATCCCTACCGGAAGAGCATATATGACTGAAACAGCAGCTGCCTCGGTTGGAGTCATTATCCCGGAGTATATTCCGCCAAGAACGATTATCGGCATTAACAGCGCAGGAATAGCCTTGAATTTCTTCGACCGAAAAAGGGAGAATTTTTCCTGTTGTTTTTTCTCCATCATTTGAAGTGTCTTTTCAAAATCTGAAGATGTGGGAGCTGCATCTGAGGATGTAACTAGGATCTCTTTGTTGTTTCTCAACATGTAGCAGTTAAGGAAAGATATTAGTGCTGTAAGCATTATACCCGGTATCACCGTTGAGAGAAAACTTGCCAGGACTGACTGCCCTCCTGCCCATGAATAAAGTATCATTATCGCACTGGGGGGGATAAGCATCCCAAGTACTGCAGTAGAGGCAAGCAACGCAGCACAATGCCCCATCGGGTAGTTCGCCCTTATGAATCTGGGAAACATTATTGATCCTATGCAGGTCAAAGTGGCACATGCGCTTCCTGTGACAGAACCAAAAATTGCGCACGAAATCGTAGCTACAACGCCGAGGCCGCCGCGTACTCTGCCAACAAAATCTTCAACAAGATCGATCATCTTATCGGCGATATTTCCTTTGGCCATCAAACCGCCGGCTATTACAAAAAGCGGGATAGCAAATAAGACTGTTCCGCTTATCTTATTCAATCCATAAGGGATCATAAATGTCGGTGAGACATCTCCGATAAAAATGAACCACATAGCAGAAGCAAGAAAAGCAAAAAATACCGGCATCCCCACTATCAGACAAAAGAAAAGAATTGCTACTCCAATAAAAACCATATTACTTCTCCTCTCTATCCATTCGCCGGATTTTCTTCGATATCAGGGCAGCGTCCGCATTTCATCTCTGCATCATCAGATTCTGGGCGGCGGCGACAGGCTCTTACAAAATCCCTGAGAGCATATATCGACATAAGTATCATCGAAATGTAAACGGCTAAATACTGAGCAAAGAGCGGTATTTTCCAAACCGCTGTCGTAGGTGATTTTTCCCACGCATAGACGACCATATCAGTACACCAATATGTAAAAACCACGCTTATTACTAAAGCAAGGCCGGTCGCGA
>JAAYHA010000190.1 GCA_012727545.1 Synergistaceae bacterium
CGATATATGCTGCAAATTCTTGCATGGGCATACTGAACGTAGAAGACCGGGTTTTCGGAAGTCGCTTTCTTGGCCAGCTCGAGATCAAAATCAAGAGTGCTGTCGCAGCGGCGCATGACAAAGAAGAATCTTGTTGCGTCTACTCCGACTTCATCCATTATCTCTCTCAGTGTTATTATCGTTCCGGCACGCTTTGACATCTGGACCGGTTTTCCGTCCCTGAGAAGATTGACCATCTGTATCAGAAGTACATCGACAGCATCGTCCGGATGACCAAAAGCCTTGTTGACCGACTTAAGTCTCGGCACATATCCGTGGTGGTCAGCACCCCAAACATAGATCAGCTTTTCGAAATTTCTGTCGTACTTGTTTTTAAGATAGGCCACATCGGATGTGAAGTATGTCGGCACTCCATTAGTCCTTATAAGGACCCTGTCTTTATCATCCCCGAAAAGGGTGGACCTGAACCAGAGGGCGCCTTCTTCTTCATATGCGAAATCCCTCTTTTTGAGTTCTTCCATCGCCGGTTCTACCTGACCATTGTCATAAAGTGACTTTTCTGAGAACCAGACGTCAAAAGTCACTCCAAATTCTTCCAGATCCTTTCGGATCATTTCGGTAACAATTTTGCCTGTTTCGACAGAGAAAAATTCAGCAGTCTCTTCCATTGGTCTTTTCGCCAGTTCATCACCATACTTTTCAACGAAGGACCGGGCAATGTCTGTCATGTAGTCTCCATGATAACCGTCTTCGGGCATGGGCGCTTCGTCCCCTCTTCCGAGGGCATCAAAGTAGCGGGACTGGGCTGATTTACCCAGAAGTTCCATCTGCAGGCCGGCATCATTTATGTAGTATTCACGTTCAACATCCCATCCGGCAAAGTCAAGTATCGAGGCTGTTATGTCTCCAACTGCAGCACCGCGGCCATGCCCCATGTGCAGCGGGCCCGTTGGGTTGGCGCTTACAAATTCCACCTGGATCCTCCGGCCTTTGCCTGAGTTGACCCTTCCGTAATTTTCATTTTGGGTTATTGTGCTTTTTACCGTCTCAGTGATCCAGTTTGAGGCAAGTGTAAAGTTGATAAAGCCGGGACCTGCGACCTCTGCCTTTTCTACGATCTCTCCAAGAGGCACATTGTTGACCAATTTGTCTGCGAGTTCCCTGGGCTTAATTCCGAAAGGCTTCGCAAGCTGCATCGCAATATTGGTCGCCCAGTCACCATGTCCTGCCTGTCTTGGGCGCTCAAGGCGAACCATAAACCCTTCTGGCAATTCCTGACCGGCTTCTTTTGCGATAGATTCCACTGCTCTTTCCAGTAACTGTTTAAGCTCTTCTGTCATGTTCTGCAAAGTCAAACACTCCTTAAAAATAAAAGACTTTATTTCCTGAAAGGAAGATCAAGGACAGGCCATCTCATACAGGCTGCAAGTTCTTCCTTCAAAATTGCGGCAAGGCGGTCATCTACGATAACGCTTTTTACTGTCCATGTGCTGTCCGCGACCAGCTGGGCTTTTTTGGGCCAGTGTGTGATCGATTCCCTTAGGACAGCTTTCGTCCCTTCCCCAAGTTTTTTGAGCGGGGGGGACTGGATCATTTTATACCCTGAGGGCATATTCATCCTTATTTTCTGGTCTATTATGAAAGGAAAACGCAAAGTGTAGCTGTTCTCTTTTCCTATCATCTCTCCGACTCTTGATGGGACTCCTCCCGGCAGACGCAGCAGTAGATCGTTCCCGAGCATTATTCCGGGAACACATTTTACTTTGAACTCAAGTTTGTAACCTGTCTTTGAAGGTTCCACCGAAAGGGGGTCAAGGACCATGCCCGGTATGGCAAAGTTGACCCTTTTTCTTATAAAATCACTAAGTCCGCTCTGTGAAGGCAAATATCCGTCAGACATCAGCTGTGCCCAGCCACCGCTCACTGTTATCGTCAATGTTCCCTCCGCAGAACCTATCTCGTTGAGATCCAGGTTCCAAAGAAACCCAAGTTTGTGATCGGCAGGGCTGCCGGAACTCACAGTCATTTTTTCAAAATCTCCATCTTTGAGCCGGTAAAGAAGTGTTCCGGTCACAGAGGGAGCCGTTACTCCGTAAGCAGATGTCTGTCCTGCCTGATAAAATTCAGTTTTGCCTCCGTTTGGAGACAGCTCGAGGACAGGTGATGTCCAAAGGCTTGCAGAACCGGGACTCTCTTTGTCCAGTTCCATTGATGCCTGCCACCATATCTTTGTCTCCCATCCGAGAGAACTCAGCCATTTATTAAGTATCAGGGTCTGTTCCCATGGAGTCCATGGGCCCTCTTCAGGGATATTTTCAGGCGATCTGACCCAGTTGCGGGGATACCCTGATAATTTCTTTGAGGGCTGTGCTA
>JAAYHA010000191.1 GCA_012727545.1 Synergistaceae bacterium
CAGCAACGGCAGTTCCTCCTTTAATAACGGAAGACTGCCGTTTTTTTAACAACTGTGCTATGCTATGCATGTGTGAGCGCATTTTCATTAAAAACAGAGTGCTCTAATTATCAAGGAGGTAGATTGTTGGTGAGTTCCGACATATCGGGCAGTATCATCCTGCTAGTCGTTTTGCTGATACTCTCGATCTATTTCAGCGCGACCGAGACGTCAATAACGGCAGCAGGGAAAGGGAAACTACTTGCTCTATCTGATGAATACCCTCATCGTCGAAAAGGTTTCCTCTGGCTTGTAGACAACACAGCCAAAGCAATAAACGTTACTCTCATTGGAAACAATCTGGTAAATATTGCCGCAAGCGCCGTTGCAACGACCCTGGCACTCAAACTTTTCGGTGCATTGGGACCTGCTCTGGCCGTGGCCGTAATGACAGTATTGATCGTGGTCTTCTGTGAGATCCTGCCTAAAAATTTCGCCATCGCAAAAAGAGAGAGAGTATTGCTTTTCTCGTTACCCTTCTTAAAGCTTTTCAGCACGATCATGACCCCTGTGACATGGTCTCTGCGAGCGGTCCTGAAACTGTTTGGGGCGATCGCAGGCACGGACCTTGTCTCATACAGCTCCCTTATCTCGCGCCAGGAGATAGATCACATAGTCTCTGAAGGCAGCGCAGCTGGGGCGCTTGAAGAGGATGAGCGCAAGATGATCCACGGTGTCATTGCCTTCGAAGAAACTAGGGTCTCCGAGGTGATGGAGCCCAGGACCGATGTCTATGCGATCGAGCAGGAGGGAACAGCGGAAGAGGCAGTCAAAATTTTCATTGAGAGCGGGCATTCGAGGATCCCGGTCTACAGGGAAGACCTGGATCAGGTGATAGGGATACTTTATGCGAAGGACCTTCTTGGTCCCCTTGCCCGCAGCGATAAAAACATTTCGATCCTTAAACTTATGAGAAAGCCGCTTTTTGTCCCCGAGACTATGAAGACCGACGAAGCCCTTGATACTATGAAAAAATCAAGGACGCACATAGCCATAGTCATTGATGAATACGGCGGCATGGCAGGCCTTATAACACTTGAAGACCTGATAGAAGAGATAGTCGGTGACATACAGGACGAATATGATACGGAAACTCCCGAGATACAGGTAGAAGATGAGAATACATACCTGGTCCAGGGACAGGTGAACCTGGAAGAGCTTTCTGATGCTCTTGCCTATCCTTTCGACACGGCCTTTGAGGACGTGGATACTCTGGCAGGAATGGTGCTTGAACTTTCCGGCGGATTCCCGACGCAGGGGCAGCTTGTGACGTATGGATCATGGGACATCCATGTTCTTGAGGTCCATAATCACAGGATCCTCCAGGTCCGAATGAAATACATAAAGGAACGGACAGAGGGGCCTATCTCGGATTAGTACCCTCTGTTGAAAAATAAGTAAAAAGAGGAGGACCGCCCTTTATCGGGTGGTCCTCCGTTGGTTTTTTATTCCGGTTTGGGGTGGCGGTTTACTTTGCCTGTCATTTCTGTTATCCGGATCTTTATTACCGCGGTAACACTGATCTTTTCTTCCGTTATCGGCCCCTTGGGGCCTCTGTAATGCTCCATCATTATCTCAAGAGCCTCTCTCTTTGCTGTATTGTCCTCTATGAACTCTGCTATTCCGCGGCCGGATACGCTTTTGTATTTCATCGTAAATTTCGTGGGATCCTCTTCATTCCGGATGATTTCTTCATCGACTGTAACGTTGAATGCAACTTTGTTATTTTCTTTAAGAAGGTCGATCTTTTTGCCCTCTTTGGCGCAGTGGATAATGATAAAGTCATCTCCGAAGCCGTAATTGAGCGGAACTGTATAGGGCCAGCCGTCCTTTCCGGCCATTGCAAGTTCGATCCATTCGCCCCGGTCAAGGACCTCCATCATCCATTCGTGTGACATTACTTCCCGGTCTTTTCTCCTCATAGAGCACACCCCCTGAAACATTATAACTCAACTTCTCCACCGTCTTTCCCGCATGCTTTTGAGCGGGAATCCAGCGACTTTAATATTTCAGAGCTGCTGGCGCTCTGGTAAAAAACATGCAGATAAGACGAA
>JAAYHA010000192.1 GCA_012727545.1 Synergistaceae bacterium
GTTTTGAGTGCAAGAACAGCATTTTCAATAGAAACTGCCGCGTTTTCCGACATCTCCCGGACTAGAAGTCTCAGCCTCTCTTTATCAGATGCATAAAGATAACTTTGTACACTGCTTTTATCCTTTTCTGTTATCCCTTTATCAGACATCCTCTTCATCCCCTTCAAAAAGGCCTTCGTCGCATGTGCCTGCTGTATCTTCAGCAAAATTGTACAGTTCCTCATCTTCTGCAAGAATTTTGGACATTCCAAGAAATCCCTGCATCAGCGATATCAATCTTATCGCCTTAGAAACATCTCGTCCGTATGAATAACTGCCTGCTATTACATCCCTGATCTTCCTGCATATATCACCGTATTCTTTTTCCAGTTCACCGGCCTGTCTTATCAATCCTTTTTCTCCTATCACAAATGCCCTGAGGCTGGTCCGCATTATCTTTGCCGAGAGTTCAGTCCATTCGTTCCAGAGACTCGAACCTGATCTCTCCCTCAGTGCGTTGTGTGCACTTTCATCTGTGAGTATCTCGCTTATTTCGCTGCAAAGCGTCTTTGACATGGATCGCAGTATTGACATCGTTCTGCTGACAGATGCGAACTTGACCCTAAGCTTTGGCTCCTCTTCCGTCAAATGTATCCTGTAGGAATAATCCTGACAGGTATTGCTCAGTTCCTCAATTGCTGCCGGCAGTTCTTCAAAAAGACCCGCTTTCCTTTCTGAAGGTATCATGAGCATCTGTAAATAAGCCTCCAGGTAGTTAGAGAGCCGTGCCATCTCCCTTGAAAGCAGCATTACTGCCACTGAAGGCACAGAGAGCATCTCTTCCTCCAAATACATCGGCTGGTCAAGTTCTCCTGTGATTTTTAAAAATCTTACAGAGAGGTCGCTTAAAAGATTTGTAAATGGCAGGAATATAATTATATTGAACAATGCAATTAAGATCTGACCAAAGACAAGTTCCTGTACTACGTCAAGTCCTGCACCTGACATTATCCTGTGTACAGGAGGGATCAAAAAAGCGAAGACCAGCGAACCTACGGCATAATATACCAATGAACAAAATCCCAGTCTCCTTGCGCTCATTCTTCCTCCAAAGCTTGATATGACCGCAATAAGGGACGACCCAAGATGGGCTCCAAGAGCAATAGGCAGGGCAGAAACAGCCGGAAGAGCATCAGAAAGAGCAAGCGCTATACCAAGCCCTATTATTGCAGACCTGCTTTGAAAGACCGCGGCAAAAACAAATGCGGACATACCCATCAGGAGAGGTGACGATGACCAGGAGAGGGCGATTTCTCTTGCTCTGCCATCTTCAAAGAGCGATCCGGCTCCCATCCTTAAAAACATCATTCCCAGGAAGATGATGGTGATACACCTCAGAACTCCTCCGACGAGCCGGATTTTCTTCTTTTTTGACTTACTGAGGAAAAAAGCTCCTGCAAAAAAGAGTGGGGCATAATCAAAAATGTTGAAACTTAGCAATATGGACACAAGGGTGCCGCCAAGGCTTGCACCCATTAACATCAGGATGGAGTCGGCAAGAGAGAGTATCCCTGCATCAACAAACCCAATTCCAAAAGATATTGCAATAGCACTGCTTTGTGCTACAGCGGCAAGGAGGGCACCAAATAAGAAAGAACGGCTTTTGCTCCCCGTCAGTCTTCCAAGTCCCTCTTTAAGTCCCCCGCTCATTTCCTGCCTGAAAAAACGGGCACTTTCCTGGGCACCGTAAAGGAACAGCGCGAGACCACCCGTTATGCTGACAAAACTGTTAATCGCTTCCGTCTCCCGCACCTCCCTTTATAAATGCCGCCCGAATTTTACTGATTCTATCCTCGGAGCATGCTGAACAAAATTCCATGCCTGAGGCCCCTGTCGCTGACAACTATTTCCCTGCACCCGGCAACTCGCATTGCGTATCTGATAATGCATGCACCTGCAAGGATGATGTCCGCCCTTTCAGGGTCAAGGCCCGGGATTTTGCGTCGTTCCTCAGGGCATTTAACTGAATATTCCCTTATCTGTCTCTCGACTTCTTCTTCCGGGAGGAGCGTTCCGTGTGCTTTTTCCGGATCATATTTTTCCATCCTTTTGTAAACAGAGGCCATGCTTGTGACATTTCCTCCGATGCCAACAGCCATATCGATCTTAAAAGGAGGCTTCATGCTTCCAAAGACCTGTTTTAATTCATAACCCGCTTTTTCAAGATCTTCCTCCAAAATAGTATCATTTGAAAAGAATTTTTCTGTGAGGAGCAGTGCGCCGGTTTTTAGGCTGGCCTTGCAGACGATCTCTCCCTTTTCTGCAAATACCAGTTCTGTGCTTCCTCCGCCTGTATCGATCGTACAGTACCTGTTCACATTACTCAGGTCAAAACCTGAGACAGCCCCCGAAAAAGATAGCATCGCCTCTTCTTCTCCGGAAAGGACCTCTGTTTCAATTCCTGTAAGTTCCCTTAGCTTATCTGAAAGTTCCCCTGCGTTGGATGCTGTACGGAGAGCCATTGTCCCAACTATTCGGATAACGTCTGCGCCGTTCTTTTCGGCATCAGCAACAAATTCTTGCACCGCATCTGCCGTTCTTAGAAGTGCCGGAAAGCTGATCAATCCTGATTTCCTCAGGCCTTCTCCCAGCTTTGTTATCTTCACGGCATCTTTCAAAACTGTCGCACTTTTTTTACCGTCAGTCTCAGCAAGCAGGTACTTAACAGAGTTTGTACCGATATCAACTGCTGCTAATATCATTCTCATTGCTCCTCCTGAAATTTCATCCTGACAACGCTTTAAATTGATTATAACCTGAGCCCGAATGTGCTGCA
>JAAYHA010000193.1 GCA_012727545.1 Synergistaceae bacterium
AACCCCAAAGTCGAACATGGGCAATTATACTGATTAGGATAAATCGTGTCAATACTATCATAAAAGCATGAAAATACTTACTGCAGCAGGAAAAATGAAAGCCTGCATATTTGCTTTCTTAATTTTGGCTACTTTGATGATGTCTTCGGAAACATCCTTCGCGATCACAAAGGATGAGCTGTTGTCCCATATTTCCAAATCACTGGGATACGGCGTACCTAAGAAATATTTGACTGACCCCGGGGGAGACCTGACCAATTCCTCTGTGATAAGGCTTGCCCTGGAATCAATGGGATGGGGCTTTGTAATAACAGTCTACGACCAGATAACAATCCTGCCGGAGTGGAGCGATATGGACTCTCTGACAGAAATCTCGAAAAAAATATCACCCCCTCTGCCCTCCGTGTTGACGGACGATCTCGGATCCACTTTTTCGGAGGAGAACATAAAGGCACTTACAGGCTGGCTTGAACTTTGCAAAAAGAAAGTCTCCTGGAAAGATTCGTTTTCCTCGGAAGGAACCACCCTGACAGTCTTTAAACACGGCCTAGGCGACCCATCAGGGCCGGCAAACGGTGACCTGGAAAAAGGCGTCAATGAACCGCTGTTCGCTGCTATGATAACAGTCGACATGGATGCAGTGAACTGCCAGATAGCCACCGCGGTCATGGTGGGGGCAAATAAGGCACCCCTTGCGACCATCGCAGTAGAGAACTACGGCGTAATAGGCGGCATCAACGGAGGATATTTTGCAGGAGCCAAACCTATAGGCATTCTTCGCAGGCAGGGGCACACCGATAATGCGAAATTCTGGCCACAGCGCTCCGCATTTGGCTGGAACGAGAAGGGCGAGACGATATTCATCGACGGCAAGGAGGTAGCAAGCATCAGTTCCGACAGTCGTTTTGACAAATATACAGAGATGCTGCAGGCCGGACCCCTACTGCTTAAGAACGGAGAATATTCCGAGAACACAGAAAACATAAGAGAAAACGTCCTCAATATGCGTCATCCCAGAACTATCGTCGGAACAGACGGAAAACGGGTAATGTGGGCCGTGATAGACGGAAGGGACAACATGCATAGTGTGGGTGCGACCATAGAAGAGACCAGAAAGGTCTGTAAATGGCTGGGGATGACTACTGCCCTCAACCTTGACGGTGGGGGATCAAGCTCTCTCTGGTGGAGAGGAAATACTTTCTCACTGCCAAGCAACAGCAACGATGTGGAACGTCCCATACCTTACGGTGTACTGATCTTCCGGGAGGGTTCCGGCGTAAGGCAATGACCAAACTGAGTCTGATCCGGCATATCGATAAAAGAGAGATCCCACGTTGATCAGCGGGATCTCTCTTTTATTTTGCTTATTCAGATCAGAAGATATTTAAAGCAAAACTACTTGAGTTCTACCTTTGCTCCTGCTTCTTCGAGCTTCTTCTTGATCTCTTCGGCTTCATCCTTGGATGCCTGCTCTTTTACTGTCTTAGGTGCACCGTCAACAAGCTCCTTTGCTTCTTTGAGTCCGAGACCTGTGATCTCGCGGACAACTTTGATGACGCCGATCTTGTTAGCGCCATGCTCAAGGAGAACTACGTCGAACTCTGTCTTCTCTTCTTCGGCTGCCGCTGCGGGGGCTGCTGCGCCCATGGGCATCATCATTGCAGGTGCTGCTGCTGATACGCCGAACTTGTCCTCAAGTTCCTTCACGAGCTCTGAGAGCTCAAGTACTGACATTTCTTCAATTGCCTTGATGATATCTTCACGTGTCATATTAATTCATCCTCCTAAGGATTATTTTTATTTTTATGCTGCTAGGCGGCTGTCTTGCCGCTGGTGTAGACTATGCTGCTTCCTTTTTGTCCTTGATCTGCGAGAGACATGTAACAAGTCCCCTTGCCGGACCGGAAAGTACTGTGACCAGACCCCTGAGAGGGGCTGCGATGGTCTGGACGACCTGACCGATGAGAACATCCCTTGAGGGAAGGTCCGCAAGTGCAAATATCTGAGCCTGGGAGAGGATCTTTCCGTCAAGGATCGCGGCCTTAACGACCAGAGCATCGTTTCCCTTCTCTTTTGAGAAGTCGCGGATCGCTTTGGCGACAGATGCAACATCACCGTAGGAAAGCACGTAACCGTTCGGACCTGAGTCGAACTCAGAAGCATGGTTAATGCCTGCTTCGGTAAAAGCTATGCGCATGAGGGTATTTTTACAGACCTTCATCTCGCCGCCGGCTTCACGGATACGTCTGCGGCAGTCGCTTATCTTCTTGACGGTCAGTCCCCTGTACTCGGTGATGAAGACTGCATTGCTCTTATTGAGCAGTTCGACCAGGGAGTCGATCATTTCACGTTTTGCTTGTGTTGGCATTCAATTTCACCTCCTGTTGATTTTGTGATCGGATGCCAACAAAAAAGGCTTCCGTCACCCAAGGGAGTCCGGAAGCCATAATGCGTGTCTTAAGAAGTAACAGGAACACGGTTATCCTTCGCAGACCTCGGCAGGAAATTAAGCGCAAGCGCACCTGCTGTCTTGAGTCTAAGCTGTGAGATTATACAATAAGGGGTAAATTTTGTACAGCGGCAAAATTATCGGCGGTTATCAAATGCCCTCTTAATGAATGGCCCATTTTGCCCTGCACTGTCAGTATGATCAGTTCCGCAAATTTTTTTTACATTTCTGCTTATTCTAATGTACAATTATCAGCGTATAAATATCCTTACATATCACTGTGGAGGAGCTGCCACCTATGAAAAGACTGTCTATTTTTATACTCGCGTGCCTCATCATCTCTTTTGCTTCATCGTCAATGGCAAAACCCGTTGCCGAGGAGTTTCGAAACAAGGAGTATGACTATTCATCAATAAAGACTGTTTTGGTAATGCCGGTAATGTATGAAATTTCGATACCCCCGTCTGAACCCTTCCTTGATGATTCGGTACAGCAAAAATGGAAAGAAATGACATCACAGGAGAAGAGCGGATTCAGTTTCCTTGTGAAGACCCCGGAACAGATCATCGAGAGGGATGATTTTATAAAAGGCACCGTTCCAACAGAAAAATTGAGCAGGGACAAGGCCGCAGAGAAAGCCCTTACCCTCTCACCGGAATATGCCGATGCAATAATGACTGCGACTGTTACCAAATGTGCTTATACCACTGTTCACCATCCTCAGGAACTTGTCTGGGATACACGTTATGAGAACCGTTCTGTCTACGTCAACGGCAAATGGGAGACAAGGAGCGTCCCTATCAGTTATCAGAAGATAAAACCGGCATGGGATGAGACGTTCGCAATCGGGTCTGTGAGGATTGAGCTTCGCAATTCAAGGGAAAACACTCTCATTTACGGGGTAAACGTAAATGCAACTACAGCTGAAGATCTTTTTACTCCTCTTCCGACACTGACTAAACACATTACGAACGTCGTTGAAAACGCAGCCAAAAGAGTACCTAAAAAATAATCTTTCTGCAGGTTTTTTAAAACCAGAAAAAAGGGGGACGCGAATGCGTCCCCCTTTTTGAAATTGAGCTTTAAATATTTATTCTGCTGCCGAGTCCTTCTGAGCCTGCACAGGGTCGATAGAAATGCCTACACCCATTGTCGTTGCAAGCGTTACGCTCTTTACATAGGTACCTTTTACAGCGGCCGGGCGAGCCTTGATGATAGCTCTGAAGAGTGCCTTTACATTGTTCTCAAGGTTCTCGACAGGGAAAGATGCCCTTCCGACTGCGTTGTGTGTAATAGCTGTTTTGTCAACACGGAACTCGATACGGCCAGCTTTGATTTCCTTAACAGCACCGGCAACGTCGAACGTAACTGTATTAGCCTTAGCGCTTGGCATGAGTCCGCGGGGCCCGAGGACTTTGCCGAGACGTCCGGCTGATTTCATTATGTCCGGTGTGGCGATAACTGCATCGAAATCCATTCTGCCTTCAGCGATCTCTTTTACAAGATCTTCGCCTCCGACGATGTCCGCGCCTGCATCCTGAGCTTCCTTCTGTTTATCGCCGAGTGCAATGACACACACTTTCTTAGTGTGTCCTGTCCCGTGCGGAAGGACTATAGTGCTGCGCACCTGCTGGTCTGCATGGCGGGGGTCTACGCCGAGACGAACATGGAGTTCGAGGCTCTCGTCGAATTTAGCAGTTGCACATTCCTTCGCTATTGCGACAGCCTCTGAAATTGAATACTGCTTTGAAAGATCGACTTTTTCGAGCAGTGCCTTATAGCGCTTACCTTTTTTTGACATTTTTATTCCTCCTAGTGGTAATGTCGGAAGAGTCTGAGTCTTCCTCCCACATCCCGGTTTTCACCGGGAAGTTCCTTACGGTTATTCTAGCCTACTACTTCGATGCCCATCGAACGGGCTGTTCCTTCGATCATCTGCATGGCCGCCTCAATGTCGTTCGCATTGAGATCGGGCATTTTAAGGGCAGCGATCTCCTGGACCTGCTTCTTTGTTATCTTTCCGACTTTATCCTTGTTGGGGACTGCTGATCCCTTTTCCTTGCCGGCTGCCTTCTTAATAAGAATGCTTGCCGGGGGAGTCTTAAGAATGAAAGAGAAGCTGCGGTCTGCGTAAACAGTTATTACGACCGGGATGATCATCCCTACTTTGTCTGCCGTCTTGGCGTTGAATGCCTTGACGAATTCCATTATGTTGATGCCGCGCTGTCCGAGCGCCGGTCCCACCGGCGGTGCCGGTGTCGCCTTTCCTGCGGGAAGCTGCAGTTTAAGCTCCCCAATTACTTTCTTTGCCATAGTACATGTTACCTCCTTGGTTTTGCTGCTTATGTAAAAGCCCTTTTAGGGCGATTATTCTATTGTCAATGTGCGTGATGCGAAACTAAAGCTAAAACTATTTATTATCAGATCTTTTCAAGTTCAGTATAATCAGCTTCAACTGTGGTCTCACGCCCGAACACTGATACGCTGAATTTGATCTTGCCTTTGTCAGCGTCGATCTCGACAACAGGACCTGCCTGTCCTGCAAACGGGCCGCTCTTGACCTGGATCGTATCCCCTACCTGGAAATCGACTTCGACCTTCGGCTTGGCCTCTTTGCCGAGCTTGTTCATTATCTCCTCTACTTCTTTTGGGGTAAGGGGGATAGGGTGGTTTCCTGATCCGACAAAACCCGTCACTCCGGGGGTGTGGCGAACTACATACCAGGACTGGTCCTCAAGGATCATTTCCACGAGCACGTAGCTCGGGAATATCTTCCTGCGGACCCGCTTCGTTTTGCCCTCTTTGATATAGACTTTCTCTTCAATGGGGACAAGGACACGGAAGATCCTGTCTTCCATACCCATTGTTGCGATCCTTTGCTCAAGGTTCGCTTTGACCTTATTCTCATAACCCGAATAGGTCTGGACTATATACCAGCTGCGTTCCTGTGTGTTCCCAAATATTTCGCTCATGCCTAAAAGAGGGCCGCAGCCCCCTTCACCTCCAGGTTACAGTCGAAACTCGAAAGCCTTTTCTGTTTCAGGCTATCGGACAATTTTGGAGAATACTCCCGTAAGAAGCAAATCTACCAGCCCGAGATAGGCTGAAACCATGAAAGTTACCACTATGACGACAAGTGTGGAGTACCACATCTGCTGTTTGGTAGGCCATGTGACTTTTTTCAGTTCAGCTCTTGATTCCCGGATGTAGTCGAGGACTTTTTCCATAACCCCGACCTCCTCATTCTTCAACTTTGATATATTTCAAAACCTAACTTGAATAAAAACCAGAAAAAACAAAATGGCAGGCCTGGAAGGATTCGAACCCTCAACCCCCGCATTTGGAGTGCGGTGCTCTAACCAGTTCGAGCTACAGACCTGCGTGCGGAGGTTATTTTACCCTACTTGCACTCCTTATGCAAGGTGTGTTTATCACAGAACTTGCAGTATTTCTTCTTTTCAAGTTTTTTTGTAGCCTTTTTCTTGTTTACAAGCGTCACGTAATTGCGGCGCTTACACTCTGTGCACTGAAGACCGACGATATCCGCCATTATTCTTTCACTCCATACTAAAAAGTTTTTAATGGGCGGCTAAAATTTAGCCGCCCATGTTTACGACTGTTAGTCTATTATCTCTGTAACGACGCCGGCGCCCACTGTGCGGCCGCCTTCGCGTACTGCGAAGCGCAGTCCGGGCTGCATTGCGATCGGTACGATGAGGTTTACTTCAAATGTGCTGTTGTCTCCC
>JAAYHA010000194.1 GCA_012727545.1 Synergistaceae bacterium
CCCGCGATCCTCTTTTTAAAGGAATTCTCTGAGAACAGAAAAAATATCTTGTTAAATTAAGATCCGGCCGGTGCCCACTATTTGGTATACCGGCCGGATCTTAATGATCGAATTTGATTATCTGACTTAAATTTACATGCCCATATAGGCTTTGCGTACTTCTTCAGAACAGAGAAGCTCCTGCGATGTTCCTGAGTAGACTATTGTTCCGGTCTGGATGACATAACCTCTCTTTGCTATTTCAAGAGCCTCCTGGACCATCTGTTCGACAAGGAGGATCGTTACGCCCCTCTTGTTTATTTCAATAACAGTCTCAAATACTCTCTCCACAAGGCTCGGCTGCAGTCCCAGAGATAGCTCGTCGAGCAGGATAAGTTTAGGCTTGGACATAAGTCCCCTCGCAATAGCACACATCTGCTGCTCTCCGCCGCTCATTGTCTCCGCTGTCTGGTCCCTGCGGTCTTTGAGGATCGGGAAAAGTTCGTACATCTCTTCCAGACGCTCGTCTATTACTTTTCTGTCTTTTGTAGCGAATGCCCCAAGTTCAAGGTTCTCACGAACTGTCAGTTTTGAGAAAAGACGACGGCCTTCCGGTACGTAGCTAAGTCCCTTTTTGATCGCAGCAGAGGCAGGTGTCTTTGAAATATCCTCTCCCATAAAGCTTATCGTACCGCTTACAGGATGCATAAGTCCCGCGATCGTCCTCATCGTAGTGCTTTTGCCGGCTCCGTTTGCACCAATTATGGCTACCAGTTCACCCTCATTTACTTCCAGTGATATCCCGTGGATGACCGGTACAGCGTCATAGGCACAGTGTATGTTTTTTACCTCTAGCATAGCTGACATCACTGTCCCTCCTTAGATTCCTTTAGTCTCTTTGCAAATTTCTCACCAAAGTAGGCAGTTATGACTGTCGGATCATTGATAACAGCCTTGGGTGTATCTTCCGCGATCTTTTTGCCGCTGGCAAGAACGACGATCTTATCCGCAATAGGCATGATAGCTTCCATGATGTGCTCTACCATCAGGATCGTAACGCCCTCTTCCTTTAGCCTTACGATCACCTCCACCATCTCTTTAACCTCAGTAGAGGTCAGTCCTGCAACAGACTCATCCAGAAGAAGGAGTTTGGGGCCTGTCGCAAGTGATCTTGCCACCTCAAGCCTCTTCTTGTTTCCTATAGTTAGCCCGCCTGCCAGCTTGTCCCTGAGATCCCCGAGGAAACAGAGTTCTACGCAGTGCTCAGCTACTTGGTTGGCCTTTGCTGTATCACTATACCTCATGTAGGCCCCTACAAGTATGTTTTCGTATACAGTCATCTCCTTGAGCGGTCTTACGACCTGAAAAGTCCTTGCCAGCCCAAGACGGGCCATCTTCCATGAGGGATAACCGGTAACATCTCTTCCATCAAAAGTTACCTTTCCGGCAGCGGGTTTGTAGAGACCGGCCACGCAATTGAAAAGGGTCGTCTTGCCCGCTCCGTTGGGGCCGATGAGACCGACAATGGTCCCCTCTTCTACATCAAAGGAGACATCGCTGTTGGCAAGCAGGGATCCGAACTTCATTGTTAAGTTTCTGACTTCAAGCAGTGCCATCACGCGTCACCTTCTCCCTTAGCAATTTTTTTCTTTGTAAAGTATCTTATCAGTCCCATTATCCCGAGAGGTTGTTTGATCATAACGATGATTATGATCAGGCCAAATATCATCAGGTCAACGCCGGCGCCCAGGTGCGAAAGATATGCGCGCGTATATTCCTGAAGCGGGATAAGGACAAGTGCCCCTAGGAAGGGCCCCCAGAATGTTCCGAGACCGCCGAGTATAGTGATCAGGACAAATTTCATCGACATGTCAAGGGACATTACCATTGGAGGGTCAACACGATAGTTGTACTGTGCGAAGAAAGCACCGCAGAGTGCTGCCAGAGAAGCAGAAAGAGCCATTGCAGAAAGTTTTACAACAGTGCTGTTAACTCCCAGTGACTCCGCTGTTTCCTGTCCTTCGCGCACGGCTCTGAGATAATATCCCATCCTGTGTCTCTCTATCCATCTTACTACGCTGAAGACAAGAATGAATATCGCAAGCGCTCCGAGATAATAACCGTTCTTGGTATCTGACCAGGAGAAATTCACCCAGCCGTCCGGGAGTATCGGGTAGTCAAGCCCCAAAGCTCCGCCGATGGTATCCCAGATCATAAAGAGCCTGTTAAATATCTCGACGATCGCGAATGTTGCTATCGCGAAATAGTGTCCCTTAAGCTTGAAGCAGGGATAGCTGATTATCACAGATACGACTGCTGCTGCCAGCATCCCAAGGGGCGCCCCATACCAAGGCAGGCTGTTGAAATTCACTACCGCAAGGGCGGCTCCATAGGCTCCTATACCGAAAAAGACAGAGTGGCCAAAGGAAGTCTGCCCGCAGTATCCGCTTATTATGTTCCATGACTGTGCCATAGCCGCATAAAGGAGTATCATCGTCGCAACGTGGCCGAAGAAGGATCCCCCTATTACACCCGGTACGAAGGGCAATATGAAGGCAACAGCGATAAATCCGTACCACAATTTGTCTGCTTTGTTTTTAAACATCGCCGTCACCACCCAAACAGACCCTTAGGTCTGATCATTATTACAACAAGATAGATCGCGAAGACCGCCACGTATTTTACGACCGCAGCAATGTAGAAACCGGCAAAGGATTCCACAAGTCCGATCAGCAGTGCCGCGAAGAGCGCTCCCGGAATGCTTCCAAAACCTCCGAGCGCAACTACCACGAATGCGATGAGACTGAAAAGCCCCCCCACCTCGGGATGCACTGCAAGATATGTAGTCATAAGTCCGCCCGCTACGCCAACACAGGCGCCGCCAATGCCAAAAACGAGCAGATAAATATTTTCCGTGTCGATACCCATAAGCTCAGCCGCTTCCTTATCCATGGCCGTAGCCTGGATGGCCCAGCCCACCCTCGTTTTTTTGATCAGCCAGTAAACACCGAGGAGCACTGCCAGCGAGAAGATGGCCGTAACAAGTTGGGGGACAGAAACTATTGCCCCGGCAAATTGGAATGTCTTTCCTTCCATTATTGTGCCGGAAAGCAGACGGAAATTAGGGGTAAAACGATTCATGCAAAAATTTTTGAGAAGCATCGAAAGGCCGAACGTCGCAAGAAGAGGCGCCATTGCGGCTTTACCGAGGCTGTTCTTGATTATCAGCCTGTACGTAAGAGCTCCAATAAGGAATAGGAATATGCCACCGGCTATCCATGAGAAGAGCGGGTCTATTCCAAGGATCTCACCTATCCAGTAACAGAGATACATTGCGACCATCAGGAATTCTCCGTGGGCGAAGTTGATTACATCCATAACCCCCCACATCATGCTGAGCCCGGCTGCGACAAGCGCATATAAAAGGCCGCTGAGGATCCCGTCGATCAAAACCTGAACAAAGTTACTCACTTTAAAAACCTCCCTAAAAGAGGCGGGGCAATAGATCGCCCCGCCTCATAACGCCTATGTTTATTTATCGACTAGCGTTTGTCCCACGGGGTCATGGGGAAGACAGGCTCCGCTTTCTGGTACTTGATCGGGAATACTGTCTTGTAATCCAGGTCCTTTATCTGTGTGATGACGCTGAGTGCATGGATGTTCTGTCCGCCGGGCTCAAACTTTACAGTTCCGCTGAGGGACATAACTGACGGGAATTCTTCCGTCCTGAGGATCTGCGCTACTTTTTCGGTGTCGAGCGATCCGGCCTTCTCTATCGCCTGTGCGAGCACGAAGAGCATTACAGCTTCCTGGATGGAGTCGCTGTCAAACGGCTGGTTGCTTCTTGGGGTGTAGTATTTTGCCTCGATCTTTATCGCTTCGGGCATGAACTTCTTGGCAAGTTCCGGTGAGTATCCCATTCCGCCCATGAAGTGGTCGCCGTCTCCGGCAAGTTCCTTCTGGACCGCGGGGTTCTGGTATCCGGTGCAGTAGTTGATAGCGATCTTCGGGAGCCAGTTGACCTGTTTCATTGTACGGACCCATAGTGAGTAGTCTCCGCCA
>JAAYHA010000195.1 GCA_012727545.1 Synergistaceae bacterium
CCCGCTCGTTGTTATGGGCAGCCAGGGCAGAGGATACGTCAAGGAATTCTTCCTCGGAAGTGTAAGTGCAAATGTGGCCAGAAAGGCTCATTCCTCTGTACTTCTGATCCCGACAAAACGGTGAAAAAAGTCACTGTACACAGTTATCAGAAAGTAAGCAAGAAAGAAATGGCAGCCTTACATAAAGGGGTTGCCATTTTGTATTGATTATAAGTAAAATGTTATGGAGTACCTGCGGCTCGTTCCTCGCCGCAATTCTCCGCAGCCTGAAGGCTGCAAATCGGGGATGAATAAAATGAATAACAAAAACAAAAAACTGCTTAAAAAGATCAACATCTGGATATACTTGATCCTATTTTTATTGATAGCCCTCTTCTTTTCTGTAAGGAGTTACTATTCCGTCCAGCAGAAGATCGCCGACAGCTACGAGCACTTCATAGATGATGCGGCCGATGCTGCCAGAAACTATTCCTATACACTAAACAAGACGGCGGAAGCCGAGAAGATAATCAACGGGCTTTTAGATGCAAAACTCACAGAGGCCGGCAGAACTGTAATGCTTGCAAATGGCGTGTTTACCCAGGCCATAGCCAAAAAATTTGCAAAGACTTTGAATGTAGATCAGATCTGCGTATACGACGATTCGGGAACGATCACATACTCAAACGTAGACAGCTATGTAGGCTGGAAAGCTGAAGAGGGTCATCCGGTATATGAATTTATGAAGAGCGGCAGGGATGAATCCATAGATGAAATAAGGGCTGACACTGTTTCCGGTGAGTACTTCAAATACGCATATTACAAGCTCCCGTCAGGAGATTTTGTCCAGATAGGGATCTCTGCAGGCGATGTCATAAAATTTTCCGGAAGTTTTGATACCGGCAGATTGCTCGATGACCTTAACGAAGATCCCTACATCGATGAGATCAGCCTTGTCGGCATGGACGGGGTAATTGTCAACAGCACGAAGCATGAACTTAAGGGTACGTTGATAAGCATTCCTGAGGTGAACGCATCTATAAATGAGGGGCGGGAGATCAGCTACATAGACAGGTCCAGTCAGGGAAAAGTTCTCTACAATTCCATCATCCCTCTGCGTGACGACGGAAAAGTCACCGGAGCCCTGTTCGTGAGTTCAGAACAAAGGGAGGCAGGCTTCATAATTGCCGAAGAACTGAGAAGCAGCATGTGGCTGCTTGCGGCGGTCCTGCTGGGGATCGGCGGAGTGGCGCTGATGATTTACAGGAACAACAAAAACTATCTCAGGCTGGCCTACTACGATCAGAGTACGGGGCTTCCCAATCAGGAATCACTTAAATATTTCCTGGAAAACCTTTCCAAAGAGAAAAAATGGACCGGGACCATAATGATGCTGAATTTCAGCCACCTCACGAACCTTTTGCTGCTGTATGGCTCAGATCATTCTGAGAACGTCTTTCAAGAGATCGCGATGAAGGTATGCAAGACCTTTGATAACGAGTCAATGATCTTCAGGATCAAAAGAGACCGCCTGGTGATATTTTGTGGATCATTCGATTCAGATGAAAGTGTCTGTTCGGGGCCGGAGAGTGTGAGGAAACTTTTCAAAAATGAGACCTTTTCCGACCAGAATATTTATATGCCTGTGGAAATAGGAATTGCGGAATTGGGAGAAGAGCAAGATCCTTCACGTGTACTCAAAAGAGCACTGATCGCAATGAGCAGGGCAAAAGAGGACGGGCTCGTGACCTACCAGTATTTCAACTCTGAGATGGAAGCTGCGATAGAAAGGGAAGACCTTATCGAAAAAGAGATCATCCGTGCAATAGATGATGAAAATAACGGCAGGGAGGGGGGCATATTTGCGCTCTTCCAGCCGCAGGTCGAAGCAGGCACAGGGAAAGTAAGCGGTTTCGAAGCGCTTGCAAGAATGAAGTCCGAAAAGCTGGGCAGTGTGTCCCCGGTTGAATTCATTGAAATAGCGGAGAAGAAAAGGCTGATCACACCTTTGACAAAGCTGATCATGAAAAAGACTTCAATATTTATAAAGACGATGAAGGAGAGATACGGCCGGGGAGTCCGTGTAGCTGTAAATATATCCGGAGCAGACCTGATGCGCTCAGATTTTATCGAGGACATGACTAGCTTGATAGATAGTTATGGTATAGAACAAAGCGATCTCGAATTTGAGATAACAGAGTCACTCTTCATGGACGACTTTGTAATGGCCAATGAAAAACTGGAGATATTACGCAACGCAGGGATACTCATATCGCTTGACGATTTCGGGACAGGGTTCTCCTCCCTTTCAAGGCTGCGCGACCTTAACGTTGATATAGTCAAGATCGACAAGATGTTTGTCGACAACATACTGGTGAAAAAGGAAGGTGAGCTGATAATCCCGGACATCATCTCAATGGCGCACAAAACAGGCCTTAAGGTAATAGCAGAAGGTGTTGAGACCGAAGCTCAGAGAGATTATCTTGTTGAAGCCGAGTGCGACACGATACAAGGCTACTTCTTCAGCAGACCTCTGTCCCTAGAAGATGCTATGGCTTTTTGCAGCCTAAAGGCTGCAAAAAGCCCAGATTAGATCAGATACGTCCCAGTGCCTGATTTTTTTCTTCCTTTGTTTTTTCGTATTCTTCGAGACCGAAAACCGCATATCTGTTTTTGCCGGACCTTTTGGCCTTGTACATGGCGAAGTCGGCGTATTCTATGAGATCGTAAATGTCTGTGGTATCTTCCCCGTAGCAGGCCATACCAGCGCTTACTGACAGGGGTATGTCGCTGTCTTCTGCCTTGATAGGTCCGAAAAGAATGTGGCTCTTAATGAGGTCCCATATACGGGCCATTTCATCTGTTACGTCCCCTGTTATCCGGTGAGCGAATAAGCCGAATTCGTCGCCTGATATCCTCATTTTGACAGAGCCCTCCAGTGGTATCCCCTGAAGCCTTTCAGCAAATTCGATCAGGTACATATCGCCTATCTGATGCCCCTGAGTGTCATTGACCTTTTTAAAATCGTCTATGTCGATGAATACGAAAATGCCCTTCTCCTTTGGAGCCGAGGCTATAGTATGTTCTATCTCGGCACGGTACTGGTAACGGCTTACAAGACCTGTAAGGGCATCCTTGACCAGTCTGTTGTTGAGTTCCTTGTTAACCACCTGTAGTTTTGATCGTTCCCTCTGGAGGATCCTCTCTGTGTTCACAAGCCTGTTGTTAAGCATCTGGATCTGTTCAAAGTTCATCTGGACAGTTTCCTTGTCGAGCATCTGTATCTCTCCCGAGCTGATGTAGAAGGCAGAGACAAGGTCGCGGAGAAGTCTTTTCATCGCCGTGCTTTCCCTGATCTGCAGGAATGAATCATCATCGATTCCGAATACGATCTTTCTTTTGCCGGCAGGAGAGATGTGGAGCCTGATAGGCAGCTCATGATCTTTGAGAGTAAAGAGGGGCAGGTCATCAATATTCGTCCCGCGGGTCGCGGAAAAAAATTCTTTTAACCTGTCTTTTTCTACAACATTGAATATTCCTGATAAAGGCATATTGAGCCTGGAAAGGAGATAAGGGGGTTCGCTTAACCGTATCTCATCAATGGTTCCGTCGCTATCTGTATATACAAGAAAGCTGATCAAATTCGTTTCCCTTGTGCCTTTCCGGCAATTGACCTTTGAGCCCACTCAAGAAGCTGCTGGGCATCCTCTGTATATACGTCTACGTTCCACTTTTCCCATATTTTTTCTGTCGTAGTGAAGGCCCTTCCTCCGACTGCGATTATAACTTTAGGGTAGAGTTCCCTTATTGAATCAACGATCTCCTTGCAGAGCATCAGGTGAGGAGGCATTGTTACAGAAAGTGCTATCAGGTCAGGCCTGCTTTCTTCAATTGAGTTAAGGATATCTCCCATAGGGACTGCCGCACCAAGATATATAGTGTCCCAGCCGTTATATTCAAATAGGTCGGATACCATCCTTATTCCCATTTCGTGGAGCTCGCTCCCCACAGCGCAAGATAGGAGAA
>JAAYHA010000196.1 GCA_012727545.1 Synergistaceae bacterium
AAATGAAGTCTCGAAATATGAAAAAATTTGCGCCTGCCCCAGACAGGGGTAAAAAAACAGAGAATTGCTTTTGATCCGGCCTCAGCTGTTAAGGCAAAAATACTTTTGCTTAATACAAGCAGAAAGCCTGAACATTCATATAATACATATAAACATATTGGTTGAAAAATGATGATTCTTCTTATTTATTATCGATGAGATAGATATATGTTTGTGCATTTTTTCGCTTTTGTTAGTATTTTTAAGGAAGTTAAATAACCATAAGTTCTTTATGACAAAAAAATTTTACTCTTTGTTTATGAAATATCTTGAATTATCTTTGAAAACATTGAACAAGAACTTCCACAAAGAGAGGATATTATGATCATGTTGACTTAAAGACAGCTTATAATAAAACATCATCCTGCGAAGCTGAAACAATGGAGGGGTGTCATATATCGAAAATCAAATGATTTTTATTAAGGTAATTTTACAGGGGTATAAAGGGCGATATTCTGCTACTTGGTCTCCCAGGTTTCCTCTGTCAGTTTTATCTGGTGGATCTTTTCCTCAAAGCCAAAAACTGAAGCATCTATCTGGTTAACCACATAGTCTATCTGGTCCATATGAGAAAAACTGTAGCCTTCCGGCAGCCTGTTGGCAAACCTTTTTATTTTTAGAAGTGCCTGCAGATAGTTTCTCTCACTCCTGCGCATAATATCTGCGGCATCCATTGCTTCAGGAGATTTCTGCTCCGCAAAAAGCACCGCTATCGCAATGTTGTACTCAGCTTCCATTTCATCGCTCCAGATGTCGGCAAGTATCTTGCGCACATTTTTTCTGAATCGCTGGTCTTTGATCTCGTTAAGCATCCTCCTGATCACCCTCAGGAGTTCTTCAACTTCCTCAACGACCTCTTTGTAGCGCCGCCTCGGCAGGGAAAATGCAGCAACCATCTTTGCCTCTTCTTCCACGGTGGTTTCCTGTTTCAGGAGCTTGCCTACAGCAGGCTGGAGCATTATCCTTGCCTCTTCACACGGCATATCCAGGGTCTCAATGTAAAGCAGGCCGGTATCGTAATCGTGGTGTTCGCACTTGCTCCTTGGTATATAAGTAACATATCCGGGGTTAAAAAAACCTTTTCTTCCTGCGCGGCCTGCCATCTGCAGGAATTCATTTTTTGTCAGCGGTCCGTCAATAAATTTCGCCATTTGACCGAATACAACGGTCTCAGCCGGCAGGTTAACTCCTAGAGAAAGTGCGTCGGTACCAACAACTACATCAAGTATCCTCTCCCTGAAAGCCATTTCCACAAGCAATTTTTCCTTTGGAAGAAAGGAACCGACATATATGCCGACTCCCCTGAGCATGATATCCGGCACATATCCCACTTCAAGTATCTCTGCTATCTCCCTCAGCCGGGCTCTCTGACTCCTGCTGATTTTCTGGCGGTACCTTGATATCTGTGCAGCCAACCACTCCGCTCCTTTTTTTGAAAAGACGAAGACCAGCGCGTCGTGGATTTTAGAGAAACGAACGCCGCTGCGGCAAAAAATAAGGTCTGTCACCCTTTTATCGGTCTCGAAAAGGACGAAGTCACGCATTGCGGTCTCTTCAAGATATTTTCTTATAACGTCCGGGTTTCCGAATGTAGCGGACATGACAAGGAGATCGCTCTCAGGGGATGTAGACCTGAGACCGTCTATATATGCCCTTGTTCTGTCAGGATCATTGAAGATGAAATGGAATTCGTCCACTATTACCTTTTGCCCGGGAATGCGGGCATATTTGAGGGTATAAATTTCCTGAGTGCAGCAAAGCACCTGAGCGCCGGCGTTCTTTTTGAAATCCCCTGTCTCGAGTCCTGCGTCAAAGCCCATTGACCTTAATTCCATATAACGTTCGTTTGAAAGTGCCTTTATGGGTGCTGTAAAAATGACCCTGCCGGGAGGTTCGGAAGTTTCACCGGAGGGGTCCATCAATCCCGCCCAGACATATGCGACCCAGGTTTTGCCGCTTCCTGTGGGAGCTGACAGTATAGCGCTATTCCTGCCTATAGCTTCTACCGCTTCGTTCTGCCAGCTGTAAAACATCGATCAGTGCAGCCTGATCATAAGTATCGGAAGTTTTCTTTCCTTATCGCCGGTTTTCTGCATCTGCTCCCCTACTTTTTCCGCGCCCATATGGAGATAGAATTCTTCCACGTTTGGGTCTGTGATAATGTTCAGTTCCTCTGCCCCTACGGTTTCGGCTATCTCGCAGGCATGCAGGAAAAGCTCTCCGCCGACACCTGTTCCAATGTGCTCGGGTACCACCCAGAGATGTCTTATCCACCACTTGGAATCTTCAAAAAGCTCAATGGAATAAAAACCTATTATCTCTCCGGTCTCTTCGTTTTCTGCAAGGTAAGTAGGATTTTTTTCAATGAAGTCATCAGTGATAGTCAGAAAATCGCGAAAGTGACTCATCATGTCTACCGGATATTCCCAGTATTCCTTTGAGCGCCATGCAACATCTGAAAGAAGCTCCGCTTCCTCCGGTTCGGCAGGACGTATTCGAACCTCTTCATCAAGCATTTATAGATCCTTCTCCTTTATAGCTCACATTACGGTCTCTGATATCTTTCTTACAGTATAGCGGAGCAGTTCCGGCAGTATGTCCAGTGAATAGCCCAGCCGCAGCCTCTCAGTTTTCTTGTGT
>JAAYHA010000197.1 GCA_012727545.1 Synergistaceae bacterium
AGCGAACTATCTCCTCCGTGGCACCTTTTGCACAGGGAGAGACAACAGCGAGGGGAATTATCCTGCCCCTGTATCTCCTGGCTGAATCAAGGACGTAATCGTTCATTAACCTGCAAAGACCCTGGTCGCGAAAAGCGAACCCCGTAACGAGGGACGATTTTATTCCAAACAGGTCCATGTGGCTTATGAGGGACTCAGCAGTACCCCATTTGTGTACTTTTGAATTTATCATTCCTGCGAACCATAATTCTTTTTCCGATATTTTTTTTCTCTCACGTTCTATATCCGGCGGATAAATGTGCACGTGGGCATCAATGATATTCAGGAGAAGCCCTCCTCTAATATAAGCATAGTTATATTTGCATTTTTTTACCGGTCAGTCATAATTATACATAAATAAAGTTCCGGGAGGACAACGAGGAAAAATGAACGATAAAAGCAGGCCACATTTGAGGATAAACGGAGAAAGGCTTATCAGCTCAATAAGGGCAATGGGATCAGTCGGCTTCAACCCCGAAACCGGCGGCCGGACCAGGCTTGCACTTACTGATGAAGACAAAGCAGGGCGCGATCTTCTCTGCAGATGGATGAGGGACGAAGGTCTTGAAGTAAAAATTGACGAAATAGGAAATATTTTCGGGATCAGAGAGGGATCGGATCCCTCAGAGCTTCCCGTGATGATGGGCTCTCACATAGATACAGTGAGGGACGCAGGAATGTTCGACGGAGTTTACGGTGTCCTTGGCGGACTGGAAGTGATAAGGACCCTGAATGAGAATGAAGTTACTCCTAAAAGCTCTCTTGTCGTTGCCGCCTTCACGAATGAAGAGGGGGCACGTTTCCAGCCGGACATGATGGGAAGCCTTTACTACGCCCGGAAGGTCGAACTTGGAGAACTGCTCTCCTCAAGGGATGACAGCGGCATCACTGTGGGAGAAGAACTCGACCGCATAGGGTACGGAGGTGCATATTCCACCCCGGTAGGCTGTTATCTGGAACTGCACGTAGAACAGGGACCAAGGCTGCATGCAGAGGGTGTTTCCATAGGGATAGTTGAGGGCGTGCAGGGTCTGGCCTGGTGGACGGGAGAGTATTACGGCGAATCGAACCATGCAGGTTCAACTCCTATGGAAATGAGAAAAGATACACTTCTTGCTGTCGCAGAGCTTGCCCTTGAAGCAGAAAAACTGGCACTCAGTCTGGGCAGAGGGAGCGTTGCGACTATGGGCAGGATAGCTCCAAGGCCGGACATTATAAACATAGTTCCCGGAAAGTGCTCGTTTACTTTGGATTTCAGGCAGTTTGACGGGGAGCTCTTTGAAGAGGGAAAAAGAGAAGTTGAAAAACTGATAGTATCCTGTGCTGCCAGACGGGGACTAAAATACTGTTTCAAAAAGGCGGCTGAGGCTGCTCCGGTGATTTTTGACAGGGGTATGGTCGAACTTGTCGGATCCAGGGCCGCTTTTCTCGGGCTTGATTCAATGAAGATGATAAGCGGGGCTTCTCATGATGCCCAGTTTTTGTCTTCTTTCTGTCCGACTGTTATGATATTCGTTCCTTCCGTCGGAGGAAGAAGCCACTGTCCCGAAGAATGGACCGATGTGAAAGACCTGGAGAACGGCTGCAATGTTCTTCTTCATTCCGTCCTTGAACTGGTATAATCATAAGGATAAGAGAAAGAATAATCAAAAAGGAGAGCAATAGATGAATAAAATAATGACAGAAACGCTTAAAAGCCTGGATCCTCAGATATTCGGCCTGACAGAACGTGAACTGGAAAGGCAACGGGTCCATATAGAACTTATCGCATCAGAAAACTTCGTTCCCCGTTCCCTGCTTGAGATACAGGGTTCGATCCTTACCAATAAATACGCGGAAGGATACCCCTATAAAAAGTACTACGGCGGCTGTGAGTTTGTTGAGGTGATAGAGGAAATAGCCATAAAGAGGGCATGTGAACTTTTTGGAGCCGACCATGCAAATGTCCAGCCTCATGCCGGAGCCAGCGCGAACCAGGCAGTCTTCTTTGCCACGGTCGATCCGGGGGATACTGTCCTTTCAATGAAGCTTGATCACGGCGGACATCTTTCACACGGCCATCCGGTCAATTTTTCAGGCCGCTTCTACAACATCGTAGGATACGGAGTAAACAGGGAAACAGAGACTATCGACTATGACGAGGTAGAGAGACTGGCCAAGGAGTCAAGGCCCAAGCTCATTGTTGCAGGAGCAAGCGCCTATCCCCGGTTTATAGATTTTGCCCGCTTCCGCGCGATAGCAGATGAAGTGGGGGCGGTACTTCTCGTCGACATGGCCCACATTGCGGGGCTTGTTGCTGGAGGCGCACACCCTAACCCGATGCCCTATTCTGATTATGTAAGCTCCACCTCCCACAAAACGCTCAGGGGTACACGCGGAGCTTTTGTCCTATGCAAAAAAGAGTATGCCCAGACACTTGACAGAACGGTATTCCCGGGCATACAGGGCGGTCCGCTGGTCCATGCCATAGCAGGAAAGGCAGTAACTTTCATGCTTGCCGGGACAGACGAGTTCAAAAAGTATGCCGCCCAGGTGGTAAGCAATGCTTCTGCACTTGCCAAAGCGCTGACAGACAGAGGTTTCCGCCTTGTATCCGGAGGGACTGACAATCACCTAATACTGCTTGACGTACGTTCCAGGAACGTCACGGGCAAAGAGGGAGAGGTCCTTCTTGGAGAGGTCGGGATCACTTCAAACAAAAATATGATCCCCTTTGATCCGGCAAAGCCGATGATCACAAGCGGAGTAAGGCTTGGAACAGCTGCCGTTACCACGAGAGGCATGAAAGAGCCGGAGATGGAGATAATTGCTGACGCCATCGAAAAGGTCCTTTCAAATCCTCAAAACGACCAGATAAAGAAAGAGGTCAAAGCACTCATGGCATCACTTACAGAAGAATTCCCCCTATATCCCGACCTTACCGAGCCCTGGGCAAATTAATGACAGACAAAATTTATGCTCTGGATCTTGATAACGGCGAATGGTCACAGCTCCTTGACAAGGAATTTGGTGAGCCCAGGTTCCGTGCGGATCAGATCTGCCAGTGGATCTGGCAGAAAAGAGCTTTTGATGTCGCGGAGATGACCAATCTCTCAAAATCTCTCAGGGATCTGCTTGAGTCAAAGATAGATTTTGGGGCGCCTCTGCTGATAAAAGAACAGCGTTCATCGATCGACGGAACAAGAAAATACCTATGGCAGCTGAGAGACGGCCAAAGCGTCGAATCTGTCCTGATGAAACAGGGAGAGAGGCTGACGGCATGTATTTCGACACAGATTGGATGCCCTCTAGGGTGTACATTTTGTGCCACGGGGCTTTCCGGCTACGTAAGGAATCTCTCTGCCGGAGAGATCGCAGGCCAGTTTCTTGCTATGGAGAGATCGGTGGGCCGTGATATAAACAACGTAGTCTACATGGGGATGGGCGAGCCCTTCCTCAATACCGAAGCGGTGCTTAAATCAGTAAGGATGCTCAACGATCCGGATATGAGAAATCTTGGCATCAGGCACATTGCGATCTCTACTTCTGGTATAGTGCCCGGAATACGGGATCTTGCAGCATCCGGCCTGGGAGTTCGTCTTGCAGTATCCCTGCATGCGGCTGATGATAATTTGAGAAGCACTCTTATGCCGGTCAACGAGACATTCCCTCTCGACGAACTCAGGAAGGCTATGCAGGAATATCAGAAGACAACAGGCAACAGGATCACAATAGAATACGCGCTCTTCGGAGGAATAAACGACAGCGTGGAACATGCAAGACTGCTTTTGCGCTATTTGAAGGGAATACATGTATTCATCAACTTGATCCCTTTCAATCAGGTCGATGGCCGTTATGAGAAACCCACTCCCGAAAACATCCTTAAATTCCGTTCGGTACTTGTAACAGCCGGTTTTGAAGCAGAGATAAGGGAGGAACTGGGTTCCGATATTGATGCTGCATGCGGTCAGCTGAGAAGAAAAACGATGGCCGGTGATCCGTGTGTACTTGAACCGGGACCAAAGGTAAAACCTGCTTATGAGGCAAAAAAGAAAGAGGCTCGCACCCCACAAAGGGAGGTTTCAGATCCCAGAAGAACGTCAGGACCACCAA
>JAAYHA010000198.1 GCA_012727545.1 Synergistaceae bacterium
GCTATCTGTGACTTGCCCTCATCAAGGTCCTGTACTTCCAGTCCAAGCATGTTGCATGCAGAGGCGAAGCTGAAGCGGGTCCTCGTTGAGTTGTCGCGGAAAAGGGATATCCCTAGCCCACTGTCAAAGACTTTCGGGGAGATGTTGTTTTCCCTGAGGCATCTGAGAGCGTCTGCTACGGTAAAGACAGCATCGAGTTCATCCCTGCTCTTTTCCCATGTAAGGAAGAAATCGTTTTCATACATATCTGAAAAATTCAGGTCGTTCAGTTTTTTAACAAAGGGATCCATTCTCATCTTGTCGATTCCTCCATTGTCGTCTCTTGATATGCGTATGTCATTTATTTATTGCTGTCGCAGTAGAGTGTCGGGAGTGCGGCATATACGGCGGCGCACTTCACCAGGTCGGCCTTCCATGTGATCTCGTTTGGTGCATGGGCCTGTGCTTCCTTGCCGGGACCGAATCCGATGCAGGGTATCCCGAAGCGGCCCATGACAGAGACCCCGTTTGTTGAAAAGGTCCACTTGTCGACAACAGGTACGCCGAACATTCCACTGTAAGACTGCACCATTGCCTTTGTCGCAGGGTGGTCTTCGGGGATCACCCACGTCGGGAAATAGCATTCCGTTGGATATGTAAGCTCTGTCCAGCTCGGTCTGTCGTATTTGTACATTGATACTTCTGCATTGTATTTTTTGACAGAGGGCAGGGCACGTATCTCTTCAAGTGCCATCTCCCAAGTCTCTCCGTCCGTCAGTCTGCGGTCGACCGATATAGCGGCCATGTCAGCGACAGCGCAGCGTGAGGGAGAGTTATAGAATATCTCTGATACGGCAAGAGTCCCCTTGCCAAGGAACGGATCGAAGTGCAGCCTGTCGTTAAGTGCCTGTACTTCCTTTATGATGTCAGCCATCTTGTAAATGGCGTTATCGCCTCTCTCCGGCGCCGATCCGTGACAGGATACTCCCTTGACCTCAACACGTATCTCCATCCTTCCGCGCTGTCCGCGGTAGATGTTTCCGTCAGTGGGTTCTGTTATGACAACGAATTCAGGCCTGATGCCGTCCACGTTGACTATGTACTGCCAGCAGAGACCGTCGCAGTCCTCTTCCTGGACCGTTCCGGTGACCAAAACTCTGTATTTGTCCGAAAGCAGGCCAAGATCCTTCATTATCTTAGCTCCGTAGACAGAAGAGACTATGCCTCCAAGCTGGTCCGAAGCGCCCCTGCCGCCTATCTCGGTCTCGTTTTCATATCCCCTGTAAGGGTCGAATGTCCAGTTAGAGAGTTCTCCGAGCCCTACTGTGTCTATGTGTGCGTCGTATGCGATAAGGGTCTTTCCTGAGCCCATGTATCCGAGGATGTTTCCCATCCCGTCTATAGTTACTTCATCAAACCCCAGATCATTCATCTCTTTTTCGATCCGTTTAATTACACACTCTTCCCCGCAGCTTTCGCCAGGAATAGCGATAAGGTCGCGAAGAAACTTTGTCATGTTTTTTTCATAGCCCTCTGCTGCTTTTTTAATGGCATCAAAATCCATGGATGTACCCCTCCGATGTGGTCATATAAGCTGCTCAAGGGTAAAAAATACCCTATCGTAACGGATTCAATATAGCACAGCCGTATACTTAGTCAACTGTCTTTACGATAGCGAAGCGATCGTAAAGCTGCCGGAAGACCGCCGGCGGGAATCAGTTGCAAATCAATGGGGAAGCTGCCAGGGAGGAACTTCTGGCGGGAATCATTAGGTAACCAATTGCAAATCGGTAGTTAATGTCTGAGAATAGTATCCACAGTCTCTTAGGCAAGGGTTTTAGCTCGTGCCGATTGTTTTGACTTTGTAAATGCAAAACTTAGAATTAAAACCTGTAGATCCAGGCTCATGCACATACCGGGACTACGGAGAGAGACCATGTTATCAGGGACTAAACAACTGATTTGCAACAGACTCCCAACCGATTACCAATCGACTCCCGTTTTTCGTATCGCTTGCCAGTCTTTACCAACTGATTTGCAATCGATTACCAATCGACTCCCGCAGGACTTTAGTCCTGCTCATTCTCCATATATAATAATAAGATAGTGTTGATTTACAGAAAGACGAAGGGGGTCATGAAATGAGCGATCGAATGAGACCTGTTTCCTTTGGAAAACTGATGGAGTGGATACTCTCTGAAAATAAACGTACAGGGAGCATCTTTGGTGTCAGTTCCATTTACAGGCATAAAGGCGAAACTTTTACCTTTTTGGGAGAAAAACTTGAAACCCCCTTCGGACCTGCGGCAGGTCCCCATACACAGCTGGCGCAGAATATCATTTCCGCCTACGCCGCGGGGGCACGTTTCTTTGAACTGAAGACTGTCCAGATTTTGGACGGAGAAGATCTTCCTGTATCAAAGCCATGCATAGATGCCAGAGACGAATGTTACAACGTCGAATGGTCTACCGAACTGACAGTCCCCGAAGCCTTTGACGAGTATGTAAAGGCCTGGTTCGCCCTGAAGCTGATCTCAGAGGAGTTCAATCTGGGTGCTCCTGATGGCTTTGTCTTCAACATGAGCGTCGGCTATGACCTTAAGGGTATAAAGTCTGAAAAAATAGACAGGTTCATCAAGGGGCTGAAGGATGCCTCGGGGGCGCCGATATGGGATGAATGCAGCAAATGGGCTCTTTCAAACATCACTGATTTTTCAAATATTGACAGAAAATATATTGATAGAATATCACCAAACATCTGCAGTTCCATAACATTATCGACACTGCACGGCTGTCCGCCCGAAGAGATAGAACGGATAGCGTCATGCCTGATAAAAGAAAAACATCTGA
>JAAYHA010000199.1 GCA_012727545.1 Synergistaceae bacterium
TAGTAAAGGGCGACATAACAAAGGAAGAGACCGATGCCATAGTTAACGCGGCAAACAGCACCCTCCTCGGAGGAGGGGGCGTAGATGGCGCGATCCACAGGGCTGCCGGTCCCGAACTTCTCGCTGAATGCGCAGGACTTGGAGGCTGCCCGCCGGGAGAGGCCAAGACCACCGCTGCATACAGGCTTCCTGCAAAGTTCGTCATCCACACAGTCGGCCCCGTCTGGAGGGGCGGGAACTCGGACGAAGAAAAAATTCTGGAAAATGCTTACAGGAACAGCCTTAAAGAGGCTCTCCGCGTCGGGGCAAAAACAGTTGCATTCCCCGCTATTTCCACCGGTGTCTACCGCTTTCCTCCGGATATTGCCGCCGATATTGCTGTCATGACCATCACTTCGTTCCTCAGGGAGCATGATGAGATCGAAGAGGTCAGGCTGGTCTGCTTTTCAGAGGAATCGGCGGAACACCACAGACATGCCCTGGACAAACATTTACCCTGATAATTTCTGCCTGGGCCAATATTTACTATATAATATCCGGTGTTCGCTGATAATTCGGGAGGTAACACAAACTGATCGAGATAAAAGATCTTCAGATAAACTTTAAAGAAAATATCGTCCTTGACAGGATAAGCTGGTTTATAACCCCCAAGAGCAGGATAGGGCTTGTCGGTGACAACGGAGCAGGAAAAACCACCCTGCTCCGTGTCATCGCCGGCGAGACGGAATATGACGGGGGAAGCCTGACCATACCCAGGGACCATAGAGTCGGCTATCTTCCGCAGGACCTGGTGGAGA
Source organism: Synergistaceae bacterium (assembly GCA_012727545.1). Taxonomy (GTDB): domain Bacteria; phylum Synergistota; class Synergistia; order Synergistales; family Synergistaceae; genus Caenicola. The sequence continues at coordinate 798 of JAAYHA010000199.1, forward strand.
TAGACGAAATGCCGCTCCTTGACTATCTCAAAAGGCGCGCAGGTCTTGAGGATCTTGCCGTAAGGCTCTCCGAAACAGAGCATATTATGGCCTCCCTTGATGAAAATTCACAGGAACTGAGATCCATGCTTGCCGTTCATGAACGTCTGCAGAGAGAGTTCGAGGCAAAGGGAGGCTTCGGATTTGATGTCGAGGCAAAACAGGTCCTGAAGGGGCTGGGATTCCACCCCGAAGAAGATGCAGAACGCATGACCTCAGAGTTTTCCGGAGGTTGGAAGATGCGTGTTGCTCTTGCCGCCCTGCTTCTCTCCCGACCTGATATTCTTCTGCTCGACGAGCCCACCAATCACCTTGACACAGAGAGCATGGAGTGGCTGGAAAACTGGCTGAAAGATTTCAGGGGCACGATCATTGCTGTCTCCCACGACCGCAGATTTCTGGATAAGATGGTCACCTCCGTCGCGGAGCTTGTCGGGGGCAGGATCAACCTTTATTCCTGCGGCTACGAAAAGTTCCTTAAGGAGCGTGAAGAACGCCGGGAGAGACTTGAAGCAGAATGGGAACAGCAGAAGGAAAAGATCGAAAACATACAGCGTTTTGTTGAGAGGTTCAGGTATAAGGCGACCAAAGCCACCCAGGTCCAGAGCAGAATAAGGCAGCTCGAAAAGATGGAGATAACAGAACTGGAGGGACCCTCAAAAAGCGTCCACTTCAAGTTTCCGGATTCTCCAAGAAGCGGCTACGAGGTCCTGTCATGCAAAAACCTTACTAAAAAATACGGCAGGAAGACCGTTTTTGAAGATCTTGAGCTGACTGTCCACAGAGGAGAAAGATTGGCCCTGGTTGGCATAAACGGAGCAGGGAAATCCACCTTGCTCAGACTTCTTAACCTTTCTGAAGGGCCTACAGCCGGGACAGTCACTTACGGACTGAACGTAAAAAAGGCGTATTTTTCGCAGGAAAGCGCACAGAACCTTGATTACAGCAACACCATATGGCAGGAGATCAATAATACCGGCTCAAAGATGCTGGAGGGTGCAAAGCGCAATCTTCTCGGAGCATTCCTTTTTTCAGGGGAAGATATACACAAGCCCATATCTGTCCTTTCGGGGGGAGAAAAATCCAGGGTCGGACTGCTGAAGATGCTCCTCTCGGAATCGAACCTTCTGATCCTTGACGAACCCACCAACCACCTTGACTATGCCACAAAGGAACTGTTCCAGAGAGCGCTCCTTGAGTACGGCGGAACGATAATCATCGTCTCCCATGACCGCGCATTCCTTGATGACCTAGTGGAAAGGGTCATTGAGATCCGCGAAGGCACTCTGTATGACTATCCTGGCAACTACTCCCGGTTTATTGAGAAAAGGTCGATGCAGTCAGCCGCGGAGAGTGACAGCAAAGAAAATGATAAGTCTGATCTGTCCCAGGCAGAAAGGTCAAAAGAACAAAAAAGGATCGAAGCAGAGGAACGCAACAGGGTCTACCGTGAGAGGAAAGCTATTGAGAACAGACTGTCACCCATTGAGAAAATGATAGAAAACGATGAAACGCGCAAAGAAGAGATATCGGGGCTTTTGTGCGATCCGGAAGTACTTTGTGATTCCAATAAAGTCCAGGCACTGATGATAGAGCTGAAGGAGACCGAAAAGCGCCTTGAGGAGAACTATCCTCTCTGGGAGGAACTGGCAGCAAAAATTGAATCAATAAAATAGCTGATACAAGTCAGGAGGCTGTTTCACATGATTTATGACAGCATAGATAATTTCGTAATGTACGCCCCTAAAATAATGCCGGGTTCAGAAAAACTCTTACCCTTTCTTGAGGCTGTCAGATCCGGGTCGTTTGAAGAGATAAAGAATTCGGATCCAGGTCTTCTCGACCTTCGGTTCGGTGAGTATGAGACCCGAAAAGCAGAGGAAGTCCCCTTTGAATCGCACAGAAAATTCTGGGATCTGCAGATAGTGATGGAGGGCGAAGAGCTGGTGGGGTATTCTCCGCTTGAGGCTCTAAGCGAGACATCGGAATACGACCCCGTGTGTGATATTACCTTCTACTCGGGCAGCGGACAGATGTTCAGGCTGGGAAAAGGAATGATGATGCTTCTCTCCCCCTTTGACGGACACCAGCCCGGAGTGAGTTCTGGCAAAACTCCCTCCCGGATACGCAAGATCGTTGTTAAACTTCCCTGGTAAATAAGTAACGGGAACCATGTTGCGGCTCCCGTTACTTTGCTTCTTCTTTTCAGTTATTCGAATAAAAAATTTTATCCTCTGTTCAGGAACATATGGACCGGTAAGTATCCCCCCGGCTATTTCCCTGCCAGTCCAAGCTGCAGAACGGCAAGGGCAGCACCGGGCTTAACATCAAGACCGCATGAAATAGCCGCTCTTTCTATTGCTGCTATCCCTGATACGAGCATATGCTTGTCAAGATTTCCCATATGTCCCATCCTGAACCCTTTTCCTGCATATTCTCCGAGGCATCCTGCCAGGAGCGCTCCCTCATCAGCACAGGCAGCTCTGAAAGAGGCATCGTCCACCGGCATGTTTGGGGGATAGAGGAAGATCGAAAGAGTCGCAGAGCGGTATTCCTTTTCAGCGAGAATCCTGAACCCTAAAGCAGCCATGGCTTCGACTACAAGGCCGGCATGATCCCTGTGACGTCGATATCTCTCTGATAGCCCTTCCTCCAGCATTATTCTTACGGATTCTTTGAGAGCTGAGATATTGTTGACAGCAGGAGTGCCCCAATACTTTTTGGTATCTGTCATAACCGGTATCCAACGTGCGTAATCTATGTATGATTCCCTGATGGATCCCATATCTTCGCGCTTTTTCAGCGCTCTCTCTCCGGCCCAGACTATCGCCATTCCGGGAACAGAGCAAAATGCTTTCTGAGTACAGGTAAAGTAAACATCTATGCCCCAGGACATGTCAGCTTCAACGCCGCCGCCGGCAGCTACTCCGTCAACAACAAAAAGGACCTCGGGATGCTTTTCTTTCATCATTTTCGCCATTTCCTCAAGAGGAAGCTCGACGCCCGTTGATGTTTCTACGTGTGTAACAACTGCTACAGTGTAGCCTCCTTTTGAGAGTTCCTTGTCAACTTCCTCTGGTGTTACCGATCTTCCCCATTTCGCGTCCATGGGAGTGACGTCCAACCCTCTGTTTTTGCAGATGGATATGTAACGGTCTCCGAAATGTCCGTTTGAGCATACCAATACTTTGTCTTTTTCTCCGGCAATGTTGGCTATCGCCATTTCCATTCCCATTGTCCCAGAACCTGCCACAAGAAAGGCTATACCTTGGCAGTTCATGATCGATCTCAGTTCAGCGAGAAGGCACTGGAATTCGGCAACAAAATCCGGATCTGTGTGTGCCTTGACTTCGCTTCCAAGTTTCTGGAGCACACTTGGCGAGACAGGTACGGGACCCGGGATCATAACAAGTTTTTTTGTGGGAATCATCATTTGACCTCCAGTCATATTTCAGCTTTCTGTGAAACTCGTAAAATATCAAACATATTATATGATATGGATCCATTTTCTGCCTTCAAATACTGCTCGGCAGATAAAAAAGATACACACTCTTTTGTTTCTGCTAGAATACTTCTGCTGTTAGAAAAGCAGGGGAGACATCAGGAAAATGAAATCCAAAAGTGAAGAATTTAAGGGTGGGCTTTATGTCGTAGCTGCAGGAATGTGCTGGGGCATGACAGGGACTGTACAGGCACTTGCGCCTGAAAATGCCACATCACTTACGATCGGTTCTGCCAGAGTCTTTGGGGCCGGGTTTTTATTATTGATATGGACTCTTTTTCGCCGGAAAAGGATCTTAGGCGGGGAAAAATGGAACCTGACCGGGATCTTTATTGCCGCCTTAGGCCTGACAGTATACCAGTTTGCCTTCTTCTCTGCAGTAAGGCTCACCGGAGTTGCGATCGGGACTATGGTCGCTATCGGATCTGCCCCCGTGCTTGCAGGGATACTGGGAAGGCTTTTTTTCAAAGAATGTCTCTCTCCCAGATGGTTCATTTCTACTATGCTTGCCATAACAGGATGTTTTCTGCTTGTTGCAGCAGGCAACAGTGATTTCTCCTCCGTCAGCGTTCCCGGAGCGGTACTTGCCTTCGGAGCAGCTCTCTCTTATGCGATGGAAGGAGCCGGACTGAGGATGATCGGTAATAGGGATCCTGTTGAGACAGTCTCCCTGATATCAATGCTAAGCGCGCTCATGGCCCTCCCATGGCTGATAACCGGCGATATTTCATGGGTCCTTGAGCTCAGAGGCATGATATGTGTCATTGTCCTCTCTGTCTTTACAACCATACTTCCATTTTCTCTTTTCACAAAAGGCATAGAGAAGATAACCCTCGGGAAGGCATACACCCTTTCCCTTTCGGAACCTATGACCGCATGGCTGCTCTCTGCGCTGTTCCTAGGGGAACGCCTCTCCCTTATTGGATCTGTTGGAGTATTGATCCTTTTCAGCGGAATAATTACCCTCGCATGCGACAACAGTAAATAAAATCAGTGCTATTTCTTATCGTTTTTACTCTAACTTCATTCTAATATAACATATACTATAACAATTATGCTTTTTTAGTTTAAATATTACTGATATACATTAATATCGCTTGACTTATATTGCCTCTCGGTTATTATAATCCGTGCGCAAAAGAGTACCTGTTTGGATGAATATTCAGAATTTTTTCATTCTTACAGTCCCCGGAACGCAAGGAGGTAATCATGCGAAAGATATGGAAAATGCGGAAGATCTTTATTCCGCAGGCAGCCGCTCTGCTGTTTGTATTAACAACAGTGGTCCTTTCTCCCAACATGGGAGTCTGCAGCGTGCCTGCCAAAAAGACCCTAAGCAACACCTCTGCCGAAGGAACCATCATCACGACCACATATGAAACAAAAAAAGATGACGGCCAGCTGGTAGTAAAAACTACATCTTCGGTGAAAAAGAAAGAGATCGCACATCCCCGCGCCGCCTCAGGCGAAGATACCAATACCGGCAGATTTCTTAACGGACTTGACGTTTCAGTTGTAAACGCGTTGGGAAGGATGGATCTTGCTCCGGAGCATATAGACAAATGGATAGACAACCATCCTGATTCGACCCTGAAAGAACTGAACAAAATGCCTGCCAGCAAGCAGCGTAAGGTTGCAAATATAGCAACTTTCATCAGGTCAATCAACAAAAGGATCTCTCCTCAGATAGCCTGGAGAGAGGCTTCTGCGTTGGTTTTCTACAGCGCGAAATACAACGTTCCTACAGATCTGTCTGTAGGAATAGCAAAGACAGAGAGCTTATTCAACCCAAGCGCCAAAAGCCACAAAGGTGCTCTTGGGGTAATGCAGGTCATGTGGAAGATCCACCACGGAATGCTCAGTGCAAAAGGCATTGCAACGACCAAGGATCACATGTTTGATCCTGAGCGCGGAGTAGAGGCCGGGGTCCTGTTGCTTTCCCGCTACATAAGCGCGTACGGCACAGTCCAGAAAGCTCTCAACAGGTATTACGGGGGCATTTCAGTATCCTACCTGAAAAAGGTCAACAACAATATGGCAATGTTGAAACGCCATTCAGAAAAAACGGGGTTCTGATCTATAACAATAACTACTTTAAGCGCAGAAAAAGGCCCGTATCCATATGGATGCGGGCCTTTTTCTGCCTAAATTTCAAAAGAGCTGACGACAGCAGTGTGGTCTGATGGGCGTTCCATTGCTCTGAGAGATCTTTCGACCCATACCTTCCTGCTTGCCTCTGCCATAACTTCAGTACCGACTATATGGTCTATCCTCCAGCCGATATTTCTTGAAAGCGCATCCTTTATCCTGTAATCCCAGAAGGAATACTCTCCATCGCCCGGCAGATGTTTTCTGAAAATATCAACGAACCCCCATGACATTACCCCGGCAAATGCATCTTTTACATCACTGTGGAAACATACATGATTCGTTTTATTCTTTGGGTTGGCGACATCGAGTTCTGAGGGTGCTACGTTGAGATCACCAAGCCATAAAAGTTTATCTTTGGGAGTGAAATTCCTTTCAAACAGATCCCGCACCCTCTGAAAGAACTTCAGTTTATACAGGTAATCAGGATGGTCTATCTCTTTGCCCTGGGGAATGTAGGTGTTCAGGATATTCAAATCCCCATACCTGGCCAGTATCACCCGGGCATTTTCCGATTCTTCCCTCCCAGGCTCTGCAAGTCTGTCACCCAGGCCAAACCCAGCCTCATCAGGCTCGATCTTAGAAATAACTGCGACACCGTTGTACGATTTCATACCTTTATAGAGACAGTGATAGCCAAGTTCCTTAAAAAAATCCCCGGGAAATTCCTCATCACGGCATTTGGTCTCCTGGAGACAGAGAATATCAGGAGCACCTTCTGATGTGAGAAAGTGTTCAAGTACCGGGATCCGGCTTTTGACAGAATTTACGTTGAAAGTGCCAATATTGATCAGAGACATTCTATTCCCTCCCTGTAAATGCTATTACATAATAATGTATTAAGTATACACGCAACTAACAAACGATAAAGGCCGAAATATTTCAAAATATTTCAAAAACATTGCATTTATCGGATATGCCTGTTAGAATATCTGACATGATAAAAATTACGGCTTCACACGATACGTTTGCATACTGCTGTTGTTTGGAGGGCTTCGGAGGATAATCCGCTCAGCCATTATGTCTGTTGCGGTCATAGACTTAACAGCAGGCAAACATAATTTGATCAAGCAATTGAAGACCTGCTCAGGCAGGTCTTTTTTTATTAGAAAAATAAATCGAAATGTAAAGGGTGATATGAATGTCAGCTTGGGAATATATCAAAAGTGACTTTGAGGCTGCGATGCGTAACGATCCTGCGATACCCAAAGGAATACGGGGGGTGCTGGAGGTAGTCCTCTGTACCCCGGGATTCCTCGCGATCACATTTCACCGCGCCTTCCACTTCATGCATTCCACTATGCACATCCCGGTATTGCCCCGTTTTCTCTCGCTGATAGTGAGATGGTGGACAGGGATCGAGATCCACCCGGGAGCAAAGATCGGCAGGGGGTTCTTTATTGACCACGGAGCAGGGGTCGTAATCGGAGAGACTGCTGAGGTGGGGGAAAACGTGACCCTCTATCAGGGAGTGACTCTGGGCGGAACAGGCAATGAAAAAGGTGCAAAGAGACATCCCACCCTCGAATCAAACGTTTTCGTCGGCAGCGGAGCAAAAATTCTTGGCCCCATAACTGTCGGAGCAAATTCAAGGATAGGTGCAAACAGCGCCGTGCTTAAAGATGTCCCCAAGAATGCCACAGTTACCGGAATGAGGGCAAGGATAATAAAAATAGACGGCAAAAGGGTCAGCGAGTGTCCCGCCGGCATTAACCCGGAAGAACTCTGGGCGAAGCTCTTAAGGGTGGAAGAAGAAATGGCCATGCTTAAAAAAGAGATAAAGACACTTAAAGGGGAAAAAGAGGGTCCGGTCATCCCCTCTCATATAGAGGTCGAGGTCCTTCATAAAGGAAAAGAATGACCTTCCGGTCGGCTAAAACTGCTCTGTTATTCAGTTTCTTCCGAAGTCCCCGGGCCTTTCTCAGGTCCCGGGACTCTTTTTTGGGAGAGATAGACCCCAAGCAGTATGAGCAGTCCGCCCGCTGCGGCAAAGACGGTTATCCTCTCGTGAAGAACAACAGCTGCGGAAATCATTGCTATCGGGGGAGTAAGGTATATTAAATTATTGGCCTTTACTGCACCAAGTTCCCATATGACTTTGTTCCAGAGGAGAAAACACAAAGCGGAGGCAAAGACTCCGAGAAAAATAAGATTTCCAAAAACTTCCTTTTTCATGAGCACTCCGGGATCCCATTCAAAAAGAGGGGTGAAGAGCAACGGGAAGAGAGAGAGAAGCGAATAAAAAAAGGTTTTCCTTGTTATCACGACTGCTGAGTATACTGCCCTGTTCAAGTCCCTGATGATTATTGAGTAGAA
>JAAYHA010000200.1 GCA_012727545.1 Synergistaceae bacterium
GGGCAAGGATCTCGCGAGAGATACATGACGGCCCCCTCCAGGACCTTACAGCCCTGATACAGAGGCTCAGACTGCTCTCCATTGACATGGACTCTCCTGTAGAAAGGGAAAAACAGCTTAAAGAGGCGGAAAGCGCAGCAATGGCCGGAGTTAAAGAAATGAGGGAACTATGCAACAACCTCACCCCTCCGTGGCTTGACCTGGGGATAGCACAGGCGCTTACTGAGCTTTCAGAGAGACAGAGTGCTCAGCTTGACATTAAGATACATCTGGATATACAGGATATCCCAGATCTTCCTGATGATGCGACGCTTGCATTCTTCAGGGTCGCCCAGGAAGCTGTAAACAACTCTGCTAAACACTCTGAAGCGGAAAATGTATCAATTTCATTAAAAAATACGGGCAAAATGATCCTCCTGCAGATAGAGGACGACGGGAAGGGCTTTGAGGTCCCGGATAATTTCACTGAACTTCGTGTGCAGGGACACAGGGGCCTTTCTAACATGCGCGAAAGGATGTCCATTGTAGGAGGTCATTTCAGTATTTTCTCAACTCCTGGAAAAGGTACTGTGATTCGTTGTGAACTGCCCTTAGTGACTGTACAATAAATCAGGATATTTACCATAATGACCGAAAGGTGGGAGCCCATAAGGGCGAATAACTTGAAATTAAGAATTCATGGAGCAGCTGGAGAGGTAACAGGATCGAACTACATGATAGAGACCGGTTCATACAAAGTCCTTGTGGACTGCGGTTTTCATCAGGGACAGGATGAAGAAAAGCATGAAGGGGAATCTTTTTCATTTGACCCTGCTTCAGTCGATGCGCTGCTTCTCACTCACGCTCACATCGACCACAGCGGAAGGATCCCTCTGCTCGTAAAGGAAGGGTTTAAGGGAAAGATCTACTGCACCTTCGCAACATCGGAGCTCGTTGAAATACTCTGGAGGGATTCAGCCAGGATCATGGGAGAAGAGGCTGAATGGAGAACAAGAAAGAACTCAAGAAAAGGACTGCCTCCCGTAGAACCTCTGTACTCCGAAAATGAGGTGGAGGATTCCCTCGGACTGCGTTCACCGATCCCTTATGACGAAGTGATCGAGGTCATTGACGGACTTAAAGTCCGCTTCCGCGAAGCAGGACACATTCTTGGAAGTTCGATAATCGAAGCATGGATATCAGAAAACAACGGGGACAAACCTGTAAAAGTAGTCTTTTCCGGAGACCTTGGCCCCTTTGAAGGTGTTATAGAAAATCCTCCGACTTTCATTGATGATGCTGATTTTGTGTTGATAGAATCAACTTATGGGGACAGGCTCCATAAATCTCTCGAAGATACAAGGTCTGAATTTGAAGATGCTCTCAAGGAAGCTCTCAAAACAAGCGCAAAGGTACTTGTCCCGACTTTTGTCGTAGACAGGGCTCAGAGGGTGCTTTATGAGTTTGACCGTTTTCAGAAAAAATATCCGGATCTCAAGATGCCCAAGATATATCTTGATTCACCTATGGGAATAAAGGTGACAGAGATATATGGCAAATACATTCCCCTGCTTTCAGACGACCTTAAAGAAATGTTCCGAAAAGGGGATGACCCGTTCGAACCGGAGAACTTCCAGTTCACACGGTCAGCTGATGAATCAAGGGCCATAAACGAAGAGACCAGCGGGATAATTCTTGCCGGCAGCGGGATGTGCTCGGGCGGAAGGATAATGCATCATCTCAAGCATAACCTCTACAAGCACGATACCCATGTTCTGTTTGTTGGATATCAGGCCCACGGAACACTCGGCCGCAGGCTCGTTGACGGTGCAAAAGAGATTAGGATAGCGGGAGAAGATGTCTCTGTAAAAGCCCAGCTCCACACTCTTAACGGTTTTTCGGCCCATGCAGACAGGAACGAACTTCTCGAATGGGCAGGCAAATTCCCCAAAAAAACCAGATTCATCGTTGTCCACGGTGAACCCAAATCAGCCCAGGCCCTGGCTATGGGGCTGAACGACAAAGGTTACGCTGCTCAGGTGCCTGCACTTAATGACACCATAGACCTGCTCACACCTGCGGAAGAAAAGGCAGTTAAGATGCCTGTAATATCACAGAGGATAATAGACAGGCTGGAACTGAGCCCTCAGGACGTCATACAGCTCCTGGCTGCAATTACGCATAAGGCTGACGAGATGCAGCGTCTGACGATAGAAGCCACAGACTATGCAAAGATCATGCCACTTCTTGTTTCTGCCAAGACCTTGCTGGAAACAGCGGCATCATTGGGAGAAGAAACTAAAAAATCTGCGTGATCTTTGTTGTCTCAGAAGTCAATAGGGATATAATACCCTGGTTGCAGTATGATCAATTTCTGCATCAGATCAAAATATCATGAAGAGGAGAGAGACCTGATGTCAAAAAGAGTCAAATTGTTGATATTAATTACCTGTACGGCAGCAGCCGCACTCTTTGGCCTTTTTGCCTATTTCGGCGCAAAAGGTCCGGCAGTCCTGGCATCAAGACTGCCGCTCCCCTCCGGATCTGCCCCCTATGTCGTATTCGAGACCGAAGAAAACTACTACCCTGTATCAATTTCCGCCCTTCTATCAGAGGGCCAGTATGCTCTGTTCAGTGAAGGATCCGCCGGGAACCGGATCCTTTCCATTGCTAAAACAGCAAAAGAATGTTCTGTGCTTATTGAAGACGGAGACGAAGGCATCTTCAACATCTATGCTGTAATGAGGATGCTTCCCGAGGATATTTCCTCACTGTCAAAGGGAAGCCTTCCCGGGACCTGGAAGATGATACTGGGAGATGCAGAAGTCAGTAAGGGCGGCACCAATGCTTCCTGGGAGATAAAGGCAAAAGGGTCAGACACACCCATTTGCTATTCGACCGACAGGGAAATTGCCATAATCTCCCATAACAGGGACTCCTTCTTTAAAATGCTTGATGTGAGATCCGGCTCTTCGAAAGGTATCCGAAAAGACATCTGGGGAAAAGAGAAAAAGAGATGGCCCGCCCACATCGAAATATGTGACGGAGGACTTGTCTTTGCGGGTGACGAAGCTAAATCACCGCTGATACTGAAGGCATCCTGGCGTTCACATGAACCTGACAAAAAAACAGGCAGGACAGGAGAAGCCATATGGAAGATCCAGGGACTCGATAAAAGGATATCTCCGATCTTCCTGAAGGCACTTGAGTCAAAGACATGGGATACGACAAACTCAATCATCCCTGAGCCGCTCCTCCTGTCTGCAGGGATGAACCTTCCGGAGCAAAAAGGCTCACCTGCCGAGTGGCCCTTCCCTCTCAAAACCATTGGTGAGCTTGGCAGGAGCATGGGGTTTAGCGAAAAAAAGATACAGAATATACTTTCCGGAGAGACGATATTTTCAGTTGGAGGACACAACAAGCTTCTTTGGTTCTCACTTCCTGGCATAATGGCAGAATTTACAGGCGACAAGGAACTCATGAGAGAACTCGTTGATGCGTTCTGGAACAGGCTCTTCTTTGGGGCTGAACCCAGGCCAATTGAGGGCTTTGATTTTGGCGGGACCACAAACGTCCCCTTTTCTGTTATAGGTGCCGGCAAGGGAAATGTCGCAATACTGGGGCTGCTCTCTCCTGAATCGATCAGGGAAACCGTACGGCTTGAAAATTTTATGAAAAACAATGAGAAAGCTATCGGCTGGATAGTCGCCGATCTTCCTAAAATTGGGGCTGCTCTTAGCGAAATGACCAAAATGAACTCTTTCATGAATGACTCTGAAGTTGCTGATGAAGAGTATTTCGAAGAAGACACAGAAAACATTTTCCAGCCTGATAACACATTCTCACCTTTTGATCAGGGCATCTCGGATTCTTTCGGGAATGTCCTGAAGGGAATGGGCAAGGCTCTTATCGTATGGGAAACAGCCGAATCGGGCAGGATAAACTGGTACAGAAACTCAAAATAAAGTATGCGATCTGCAAAAGATTTTTGATTTTAATTACCAATGATAAACCGGAGGGATAACAAAATGCACAGCAATGCGCTGAAAGTTTTGAAGGAACGGGGTTTCGTTGAGTGGAGCAGCCACAACGAAGAGCTCGATGAACATTTTTTAAATAATATGGTCACCGGTTATATAGGCTTTGACCCAAGCGCCGACAGTCTCCACGTAGGAAACCTGGTAGCCATAATGGGGCTCGCATGGATGCAGCGTCTCGGACATCGACCAATAGCGCTTGCCGGCGGCGGCACTGGGAGAATAGGCGACCCTTCAGGCAAAAGCGCCGAGAGAAACCTCCTTTCTGAAGAACAGATAAGCTACAACGTTGAGCGCATAGCAAAACAGCTTGAACATTTTCTCGATTTCAACTGCGGAGAAAACAGCGCACTTCTGGTGAACAACAACGAATGGCTTAAAAAACTGAATTATATTGAATTCCTCAGGGACACAGGCAAATACTTCTCTGTCAGTTTTCTTGTGAACAGAGACTATGTAAGAAGCAGGGTCGTCGATCCAGATAAATCGATCACATACACCGAGCTTTCATACATACTGCTTCAGGCTTACGACTTCAACCACATGTACAACGAGCTGAACTGCACGCTGCAGATGGGCGGCAACGACCAGCAGGTCAACATAATAGCCGGCATGGACCTTGCAAGGAAAAAATCCGGGGGCCAGTGCTACGGCATTACATTCCCCCTCCTCTTAAACGCACAGGGGCAGAAATTCGGAAAATCTGAGAGTGGAGCCGTCTACTTATCTCCGCATCGCACAAGCATATACAAGTTTTATCAGTTCTGGATAAATGTTGACGACAGCGATCTTGAAAAGCTTTATAAACTTTTCACATTCATAGAGCTTGACGAGATAAGGACCATCATCGAGGAACACAACAAAAATCCTCATCTGAGAGTCGCTCAGAAAAAACTTGCCTGGGACCTGACTTGCAGGGTACATGGGGAAGATGCCGCGAAAAGGGCAAAAGACGCCAGCGCCATCCTCTTCGGTGAAATGGACATAAGGGAAGCAGACGCCGAAC